>JAHDBX010000012.1:0-285 GCA_020630145.1 Gammaproteobacteria bacterium
CCCGTAGGAGTCTGGGCCGTGTCTCAGTCCCAGTGTTGCTGATCGTCCTCTCAGACCAGCTATAGATCGTAGCCTTGGTAGGCCATTACCCTACCAACAAGCTAATCTAACGCGGGCTCATCTTATAGCGTGAGGTCCGAAGATCCCCCACTTTGCTCCGTAGAGATTATGCGGTATTAGCCTGAGTTTCCCCAGGTTGTCCCCCACTACAAGGCAGATTCCCACGCGTTACTCACCCGTCAGCCACTCGTCAGCCAGAGCAAGCTCTGCTGTTACCGTTCGACT
>JAHDBX010000012.1:295-4633 GCA_020630145.1 Gammaproteobacteria bacterium
GTTAAGCATACCGCCAGCGTTCAATCTGAGCCAGGATCAAACTCTTCAGTTTAACCTTTATATAAGGAATGTAACTTTCGTTACAAAAGTGTTTGAGTCCGTGACTAAATAAATTACCATCGTTTTATTGACAGTTCGTCGTTTAGACACTTCATCGATTTTTGGCTTAAACCACATCGATACAAGCGCCTGCACAAGTTACCTAATTCTTACTTTTTTAAAGAACATACACTTCAACTTGGAAGGTTTTTTTCAGACCGTTTGGCTTGCGCCTCCCTGATCTGGGCTGCGCATTCTACGGAGCGCATTACCGTTTGTCAAAGTTTATTTTAAGTTTTTTTAAAAACTCTTTAATTTAACTAAATCATTGAATTTTCAATAAAAATAGCAAATTTAAACTTTGCAATCTCCTTGCTAAATTTGCTTGATTTACTTAAGAATATTTACTTAAGTCAAGCGCCTTATCAGCGAGGAGGGCGCGAATTATACGGAGCGCAAAATCGTTTGTCAAAGTTAATTTTAATTATTTTCAAAAATAATTAAACCCTGACCCTCACTGCATCTAAGCGATAAAAAACTGACTCAAACTAATAGTAGTCTGTGACCGTTATTACTCATGGCTTTCGCTACAGGAGGGCGCGCATTATATAGCTGAGCGGAAAACTGTCAACTGCTTTATGCAAAAAAAGTGCTTTTTATTATTTATTGCTTACTTTCCACCCATTTCAGGTCTTGAAAGGCCTTTTTCCCTTGCTCGGGTGTCAATAAACGCGGCTGAAAGTACACTTTGAAGTTATTTACCAGTAAAGGTGTAACATCTAAGCCGGCATACTTACCATTTTCAAATTTCACGGTAACTATCGCCGACTCTTGCACCCGATTACTGAATGAACCGAATACAAAGTTGCCTAGGCTATATAGTATGACGCCTTCTTTATAAACTTCAATTTCTTGTAGCACATGTGGGTGGTGGCCAATAACTAAGTCTGCACCAGCATCAATAGCTGTTTTTGCCAATAGTGGCTGATAAGGACGTAGCTCAGTTGTTCCCTCTCTCCCCCAGTGAAAAGACACAACTATAATATCCACTCCCCTTGCAACCAACGCCTCTACATCTGCCTGTACATAGTGCTGATGCCCAAAAGCAACGCCTGGACGGTTTTTGCCGGCCCAAAACTCTTCAGGGAATGTATTGGAGTACGCCAAAAAACCTATACTTTGGCCATTACGCTGCATAACCACAGCTTTTCTTGCTTCAGTCAAGTTCTCACCAGCGCCATGATAGGCAACTTTGCTTGTATCAAGAGCGGCTAGTGTATCGCTCAAACCACTATAGCCATAATCCAAGGTGTGGTTATTAGCCAAGCTAACAATGTCTATACCTGCATTTTCCAAAGCTGGTATCACTTTTTCTGGTGGGTTACGGAAGCGATACTTTTTTTCAACCAGTAGTTCACCCGCATTAGTCAGCGGCGTTTCTAAGTTGATAATAGCTATATCAGCCGAGCTTAATATGCTCCTCGTCGTATCGAAGGGATAGTCATAACCATTTTGTTCTAAGTAAGGCGTTGCCGTACCACCTAGCATCACATCACCAGCTGCGGCAATCGTGACGATATTGCTAGCAGGTTTTACTACTTTATAGCTTTTAACAACCGGATTGTTTTCTGGAATAGGTATTGGTGTTTGCTCTTGCTTGGCTGGCTTAAAGGCACACGCTGACAAACTTAACAATAAAACTAATGCACTTACTTTTTTCATAAGTACATCATACTAAGTTCGAACTAAATGTAAAAGAATTTAGAACGTAACCCTTAAACCGATAGACTGAAAGCTACCAAACTCTTTTTCTCGTTCAATAGTAAAATTATTGACCGTGTCTCCAGCCTTAGGCGCATAGCTTTCACCCGTAATGTTGTCATTATTCAACACATTCAATACCTCAAAAATAAGTGCGGCTTCATTATCAAATATTCTAAATTTATACTCTGTACGCAAATCCAAGCGCTGATAATCAGGTAAGCGCCTTGAGTTCAACTCACCATATACTGGTTGAAACAAACCGGCATAGCTAGGATTAGGTTCTATACCGGTAATAGGCGTATAAGCAGCGCCGGTACGATAAGTATAATTCAAGCCTAGATTCCAACGTGGCGTAAACTTATAGTTATAAACAGCATTTAATACAATGGGGGTATCGCCTGTAAATGCTGTTGTTTTGTTTGTGACTAAATTTGTACGCTCACTTCTCGACCAGCTTAATGCTAACCAGCCGTACCACTTATCATTAGCTTGGGTTCGATGTTTATTTAATAACAGCTCTATACCGTAAGCCTCACCCTCTGCTTGATTAACATAGTTAAGCGTATCGTCGGTTATAGCCAGGTCATATAGTTCTTTGTAATAAAGATCCGTACTCCAATCCCAATTTTTTTTATCATCCTCGCCATAGGCCAAAGTGTAGTGATTCGCTTTAAAGTTTTTTAAGTCTGGATTACCGATACCACGAACAGCTTGTTCTTCATTGGGTGAGCGGTGGTATTGACCCGTTGCAAATTTGAGATAGCGGCTTGGCCTATTGCGCCACTCTAGCGCCAAACGCGGCTCCACCAAACGCTCTTTCAAGTAATCATCATCACTTGCATTTAATCCGGCGGTAGCTTTTATTTTGTTAGTAAGCCGCCACTCGTCTTGTAAAAACAGTTCATATGTATCTGTACTAACGCTTTCTTGATCTTGCGCACGATCCGTTGCAGCGGGCTCACAATCTGGCTCAAAGTCGGTACAAGGTGAGACTTTTAGATCATAACCATAACTTGTTTTGCTTTGCCCCAAACTTACACCAACAGTAACGCGATGTCTTTCGGCCGCATCAAAACCATAACGGCTTCTTAAAGTAGTATTATCAGCTTTTACGTTTAAGAATTGGTTTGCCCCCAAACCAAGGTCAAAGTTTTGCTGGTAAAGGCCTAATGCTACTTTTAAGACAGCATTATTTTCATACACCTTATCCCAAGTAATAGTTTGTCGATCAAAACGACTATCTAATTCTTGCCGCCCTACTACGTCAGGATCTATCAAAGCCTCAGGAGAATTGGCCGTGATTTCTGCCTTATAATCATCGCCTGCACCCAATAAAGACACGGTCAATTTGCTATCTCTATTAATGTCCCAGGTATATTTACCCTGATAATCCTGAAACGCAGGTACTTCTGTAATAATTTCGCCATCTTCTTCCTCACCCGTCTCAATTAATAAATCTAACAAACTATGACGGTATGAAAAGTAAGCACTGTGCCCTGGTTTAATTTCACCTTCTACGGCAAAACCATAACGTATGAGAGTACTCTCCCATGTGAACTCCCATTCTTGTGGACGCGGGTCTCGAGTTGTTATATCAAAAACTGCGCCAGTTACATTGCCGTACTGAGCAGGGTATGAAGCCGGTAAAAGACTAAAGTCAGCCAACAAGTCTTTCGAAAAAATACTAAAGCCAAAGGCATGGTAAACATTACCCGCTGGCAAAAAGTCCACTACATAACTGTTATCTTCTGGCGAAGAACCTCTTACAGCAGGCTCACCATCTCCAGAACTAAGCACACCCGGTAAACTGTACACTGCAGCCATAGGGTCGCCACCCGCACCTGCAACCTCTAATAACTTTTTGGTTTCTTCTGTTGCAAAAGTGGGGTGCTCGATTTTATAGACCTCCTGCTCACCAAAAGCGTCTCCACCTGTTGCGGTACCATCGTTAATAATAATCTTTAAGGCTTCAGCTTGACTCAGATGAATGGTGAATAATAAAAAAACAAATACTATAGCTTTCATGTGCTTTTACTTAGTTTAAATAAGAAGAACAAGAATACCGCTTTACTTTAGTAGCTATGTTTTTGAAATGTTATAGTAATGTATCCATAAACGATATTGTTATAACAAAACGCGCACCACCCAAAGGTGAGTCGCTTATAGCAACACTGCCCTCATGCCACTCAGCGACCTGTTTAACAATTGCCAAGCCGATACCGTAACCACCGTCGGCGCGGCTGCGACTTTGGTCGCCGCGTGCAAACACATCGAATAAGTTACTACGCATACCTTCAGGTATACCCACGCCATCGTCATCGACATATATGGCAAAACTATCCTCTTCTTCTTTGAGAATAATATGAATCTCTTCTTTTGCATAATGTATCGCATTACTGAGTAAGTTACTTAGCGCCCTTCCCATTAAACGATTTTCAAACAAGTAAGTCTGCTGCTGAGAAACACCTTCATAATGCAAGCTTATCTTTACACTATTACTGAGTTTTTGCGCGCGTTGCACTTGTGCTTGCAACC
>JAHDBX010000012.1:4643-8594 GCA_020630145.1 Gammaproteobacteria bacterium
CTTCATAATTCATTTGCGGCTCAGCTCTCTCAAAACGTGCATAAGTCAGCAACTCGTCTACCAATGCATCCATCTCTTCTATATCGGCTGATAGTTCTTTAGCAAAACGCTGTTTATCAACATCGCTATCAGCGGACTGAAGCATTTCTAAGCCGAAGCGCATTCGTGCTAAAGGTGTGCGCAACTCATGTGATACAGCATTAGTCAGGTCTTTGTGCGAAGAAATTAATGCTTGGATACGAGCAGCCATATGGTTAAAGCCATGCTGAATTTTTTTAATAGGCGACAAAGGCTTGATATTTGTGCGTGCACCAAACTGTCCATTGGCTATATTAAGGCTAGCTGCTTCTAAAGATTTCAAGTTACTCCACAAAGGCTGCATCCATAAAAAAATAGCCAAAGCAAATAACAGGGCTATTATTGCAAGCACTACGCTTTCTACATACTCTAAGACTAGCGGTGCCGAAATAGGCCCCATAACCAGAACCCAGTCTGAGTCTTTAAATAAGTAGTAATGTGTTTCTTTATTGCTATCTAGCCCCTGACTAATAACGGTATGAGACTGCAACAATTTACGTTCACGCTCGGTAAGTGACAAAAAACGTGGATCATTTTGCTTAACCATACTAATGGGTACGGTTATGTTTTCTTTATGGAAATACTGCTTTACTTGCTCTGGCCACTGCTCTTGCGGATACTGAGACAACTCTTCTTCAAATAAACGAACCGGGCCAATAATTAAGCCGTGCTCGCTTTCAGACAATATTTGTTCAAACTGCAGCCTCCAAAACCTCTGCGGTATGAGTACCGATTGTAAATAGATGAAATTTATACTTTCATCTTCAACCACTACAGCACCTTCTTCCTTAAGTATTGCTAATTTGCGTGCATGCAAAGTCAGTTGACTCTCTTCCAGCAAATCAACTTCATATTCGAATAGTTCTTTGATTTTGCTTAGCTCTACTGCTTTATCCTTAGCACGCTGCATGCGCATATCAAGCAAACTACGTACATCATCGAACTGTTTGCCCACTTCACTCGCTATGGTGTCATCAAAAATACGTCCCAACAAAGGGTTTACCGTAAACACAAAACCAAAAACGACAGCTAATATAAGCACATATAAACTGATAAACAGTCTACGCACGATATGGCTCCTCAGCTTCGACAAGCAAATAACCTTTGCCGCGAATAGTTTTTATTTTTATTTTAGCTTCGGGGTGTTGGTCAATTAACTTGCGTAACCTGGAAATACGGATATCCATCGCTCTATCTACACCATCATACTCAATACCCGATACCGCCTCATATAAATCATCACGACTTAGAATGGTACCGATATGTGTAGCCAGATATAGGAACAAATCAAACTCGCTACCCGTCAGTACTATTTCTTGATGCTGAATAGTCACCTTTCTTACCGACACATCTATCAGTACACCACCGATAGATACAGGCAGTGTTTTTGCACCGCCATCAGCTTTAACTGTGGCATTTTGCGAACGACGAAGCAAAGACTTAACCCGAGCTAATAACAAGCGAGGCTCAACAGGCTTAGTGACATAATCATCAGCGCCAATTTCTAGACCAACGATTTGATCAACATCCTCATCTTTAGCTGTTAACATCATAATAGCGCGATCATATTGACTACGAACTTGACGACAAACCTCAAAACCATCAATACCTGGCAACATCAAGTCTAAGATAACCAGGTCTGGCTGCTTATTTATTATTTCTTTTACGGCATCATCACCCCTTAATATATGCAACATAGTAAAGCCATGGTTTTGCATATACTCAACGACTAAGTCGGCTAAACGCTGGTCATCCTCAACCAGCATAATGGTATGGTAACTTTGCTCAGCTTTTGAGTAGGACATAATACAACCTAGGTTTTGGCATAATTTTCAAGATATGCTCATTTTATAACGCGACACTAAGTACCACCAGCACCGTATTGTTATGCTTTTGTAACGAATTAAATAGCCTGATACGCTTTGTTACATTTAACCACATACTTCTTGCTATGCTATATGCTCCGTTACATATTAGATAGGAATAAGCTTATGCAAGGTGCAAGCGGCACTGTAAGAACCGTTCTGAGATTAGAAGGGCTAGCTATACTTACCCTCTCTATTCTTATCTACGCCCAATACGGATTTAGTTGGACTACATTCGCTATCTTATTCCTTGCCCCTGATTTGTCATTTGCAGGCTACGCTGTCAATCCTAGGTTGGGTGCAATATTCTACAACACAGCACATTCCTTAATTCCTGCACTTTTGAGTATTACAGTTGGCATACTAAGCGGCAATGAATTACTTTTAAATATTGGTCTAATATGGTGCGCCCATATTGGCTTTGACCGAGCATTAGGCTATGGTCTTAAATATAGCCGCGGTTTTACCTATACTCACTTGGGTCGTATTGGTAAGTTAACTAATACACAACACATACAATAATAAAATAGTGACCTATTATCATTACAAAGTAGAACTTTTTTTGCGTTTATTATTCAATACATCGACTAACACGAACTTTTAAGCAACATGCAAATACGGCCTAAACATCTTTTACTCAGTTTTACACTTAGCACATTTATAACGGCTTGCTCTACACATGGTGGCATACAAGAACCTGAACCATTAATAGAAGAAAAATTAGCGCTTGCTGAAAGGCCGCATTGGCAAGCTGGCACGAGTGAAAACCAAACAACATTTTCTAATGACAATTGGCTGATAGCGCTCAATGATCCTCGTCTATTACCTTATATATATACCGCGCTGGATAACAATAATAACCTACTAGCCAGCGCTGCAAACGTGCAAGCCAGTATTTACGCGGCTAAAATTAACAATAGCAGCACCTACCCAACGCTTGACTTTGCCCTAAATCGCAACAAAACTCAAAGCGAAGACAGTAGCGGTAATATCTCATATAGCTCTGTTTACAATGGCAATTTTTCTATTGCTTGGGAACTGGATATTTGGAGAAAATTAAGCAACCAGAAAAAATCGGCTGTTTTATCTGCCGAAGCCAATGCTGCCAACTACAAAGCGGCACAACTTTCTCTGGTAGGCAATATTGCTAAGAGCTGGTTTACAATAAATGCTAACAAACTAAGCCTTGACCTCGCTAAAGAGCGCTTAGAAAGCCAACTTAATACATTATCAGTGATTGAGGAGCAATATAAAGGTGGCTCATTATCCGCTCGTGATGTGTATTTAAGCCGCACTGATGTAGAAAACCAAAAGTCGAGTATTTTAAATACAGAGCAAAACCTGGATGCGAGTATTCGTACGTTTAAGCGTTTATTAGGCCAGTACCCTAATATAGATATCAACTTTGACGCAGAACTACCTTCATTAACCGGCCCTGTACCCAGCGGCTTGCCTTCAGAACTGGTTACTCGCCGCCCCGATATTATTGCTAGCCGTGCACAATGGGAGTCATCAAAGCTTAACGCTAAAGCCAAACAAAAAGCACGCTTTCCATCATTTTCCTTAACGGCAAATTATGGCGCTAGCAGCAACACACTCAGCCAGCTTGACGGCCAAAATTTACTCTGGAACCTCGTTAGCAACGTAAGCCTACCCCTATTTCGTGGTGGCGCATTAAAAGCACAAGCCGAACAAGCTGTTTTTCAAGCCGATGCGGCTTTATATAACTATATAGATACATTATTAGTTAGTTTTTCGGAAGTTGAAAATGCCTTATCAAACGAGCAGCGTTTACAAGCACGGCTAGACGCAACAACACAGTCTGCTTTTTATGCCAAATCTGGCTATGAACTAGCCTTAGAGCAATATCAATCAGGCATTATTAATTACAGCACCATGCTGGACTCACAGAGACGCTGGTTTGATACTGAATCCAATGTGATTTTATTGCGTAACAGTGTATTGCAAAACCGTATCGATCTTAACTTAGCTTTGGGTGGCGATTTTA
>JAHDBX010000012.1:8694-14303 GCA_020630145.1 Gammaproteobacteria bacterium
CAAGCTTACCCGGTTACCATCGCAGCAAGCGGCTCTGTACAAGCTGTTACGCGCAGCAATTTAATTGCTCAAGTAAGGGGCGAAGTCACCTTTGTTAGCGACAAATTCAATAACGGCGGTAAATTTAACAAGGGCGACACCTTATTGCGTATCGATAATAGAAGCTATATTGCATCAACCAGCAATGCTGAAGCCAGTTATTTACAAGCACAATCCACTTACAGCCAAGAACAGGTGAATGCTGAGCAAGCCCAAAAAGACTGGCAGCGGCTCAACTTTGAAGGCGAACCTAACGACTTAGTATTGCGCAAACCTCAACTGCAAGCCGCAAGTGCACAACTTACCTCTGCCAAAGCCGCTTATGAAAGCGCACGACTTGATTTACAACGTACGCGTATTAGCGCGCCTTACAATGGCTACACAATTAATAAGCAGGTAGACATAGGTCAATATGTTGCATTAGGCAGTGTATTAGGCGAAATTTATGCGGATAAAGGTATCGAGGTTAATTTACCTTTAACGCAAAATAGCTTTGCACAATTACAGCTAGATAAAAAGCCTAAGGTGAAATTACAAGCCACATACGCTGGCACTACCCATACATGGGCTGCACACATTACACGTGCCGACCGTGTATTTGACCCAACGACCCGACAAATCAATGTAGTCGCTAGCGTAACGAATGCAATAAGCGATCAAGGCCTTGAATTAAAAATAGGGCAATATGTTAATGCTTCTATTACAGGACGTATCGCAAACGATGTATTGGTTGCCCCCAACAACAGCATCCGTGAAGGCAAGTATGTTTTCCTATTCGACAAAGGCCAGCTGAAGAGACAAGATATCCGCATTCGTTGGCAGGATGAAAACAATAGTATTATTGAGGGCGTGGAAGAAAATGCACGTTTAGTACTCACCAATCTTGGCAACGCCTCTAGTGGCACCAAAGCAAAAATAGCGGGCACTGAAGATAAGAAACCCAAAAAAGCGCAGCAAGGTAAGCAGCCATGATTAATTGGTTTATCAAAAATCCTGTTGCCGCCAACTTGCTAATGGTCGGCATTGTTATCATGGGGTTATTTTCTTTACGCACCATACCCTTAGAAGTATTTCCTAGCTTTGAATTAGACTATATCAATATTAATACAAGCTTTCCTGGGGCCAACCCCTCTTCTGTAGAAGATGCTGTCACTGTTCGCATAGAAGAAGCTATTTACGACTTAGAAGACATTAAGAAGCTTTTCTCTCGCTCGTCGGAAAACTTTTCTTCAGTAACCGTTGAAGTACAAAGCGGCGCAGATACACGCGAATTAATGAATGATATTAAATCACGCGTTGACGCCATTGCCGCATTTCCAGCTGATGTAGAGCGCCCAAGCATAAGCATTGCACAACGCAAACGAGAAGTGATCAGTGTTGTTATTGCCGGCCAATTAGAAGAACAAACGCTACGCAATACTGCTGAGCAAATTCGCGATCAAATGTTGAGCATAAGCGGCATCAGCACGATTGATTATGATGATGTAAAAAACTATGAAATTAATATTGAAATTGAACCCAACACACTGGAGTCACTTAACTTAAGCTTAAGCGATGTTGCTAGCGCTATTAACGCTAACTCCGTTGACCTATCTGCAGGCAATATCAAAACCGAAGATGGCGATATACTGATACGTAGCTATTCACAAGCCTATAGCGCGGCGGAGTTTGGCAATATTCCTGTCATTACAACCAATAACAATGGCGTTGTATTACTTAAAGATATCGCTCAGATAAACGACGGCTTTGGGCAAGAAGCCTTAGTCACCTTATATAACAATACTCCGGCAGTTGTGCTCGACGTTTACCGTACAGGAGACCAAAGCGCTATCGACGTTGCCGCTAAAGTGCGTGACTTTATTCAAGCCAAACAAGATACCTTGCCAGAAGGTCTTAGCTTAGAATACTGGCGAGACCGCTCTAAAGTTGTTCAGGGTCGTTTAAACACCTTACTGAAAAGTGCGTGGCAAGGTGGCTTACTGGTGATTATTTTGCTCACTTTATTTTTACGCCCCTCTGTTGCCCTATGGGTATTTTTAGGCATACCCATTGCCTTTACAGGCGTATTTATTTTAATGCCATTAATGGGCGTTACACTCAACGTCGTTAGCATGTTTGCCTTTATTGTTGTACTCGGCATTGTCGTCGATGACGCCATTGTCACCGGGGAAAATATTTATCGGCATCAGCGCATGGGCAAAGACCCCTTGCGCGCCTCAATAGACGGCACACATGAAGTGGCTGTGCCCGTTACATTCGGCATATTAACAACGGTAGCAGCCTTTGCCCCGATGCTTTTCCTGGAAGGTGCACGTGGGGCTATCTTTATGCAAATCCCCCTAATTGTTATTCCGGTTTTATTACTTTCTTTAGTTGAATCAAAATTCATCTTGCCATCGCATATGCTGCACGTTAAGCCTTATGATGACAATCAAAACCCGAATAAGCTAATCCAAATTCAACGCCGTATTGCCGAAGGGTTAGAAAAAGCCATTATCGAAATATACCAACCCATATTGCATAAATGTTTGCGCAACAAAACCATTACTATTGTTAGTGCCGTTATGATTATGTCTGTCACCTTTACCTACTTTGGCAGCGGCTGGATGCGCTTTGTATTTTTCCCTCGCATAGAAAGTGAAGTGGTGACGGCATCATTAACCATGCCTAAAACAAACGGTTTTCAAACCACCAATAAAAATATTGAATTTATTGTTAACGAGGCTCAAAAATTACAAGCCAAGTATCGCGATGAAGAAACGGGTGAAAGTGTTATTAAGCATATTCTATCCAAGAGCGGCGGTTCTAGCCAAAACACGGGCTATGTTCGTTTTGAAGTACAGTCACCTGAAGAACGCATCATAGATATTCAGGTAAAAGATATTGTCAGCGAATGGCGCAAAAATATTGGCAGCGTACCTGGCGCCGAACGCTTAAGCTTTAGAGCAGAAATTGGCCGCTCGGGCGAGCCTTTTGATGTGCAATTAAAAGGCCAAAATTTACAAGATATGGAAAAGGTTGGCGATGTTATTCGTGAACAACTACAAACCTACCCGGGTATCTTTGATATACAAGACAGCTTATCTGGGGGCAAAGATGAATTTGAAATTAATTTAAAACCCGAAGCCTACAACCTTGGCATATCACTGAATAATATTGCACGCCAAGTACGCAATGCTTTCTTTGGCACCGAAGCACAGCGTATACAGCGCGGACGTGACGAAGTAAAAGTGATGGTGCGTTACAACCTTGATGACCGCTCCTCGCTTAATGACTTATACAACTTACCGATACGCTTACCGAATGGCGCCATGGTTAAGCTGTCAGAAGTCGCGACAATTACATCTGGCAGCAGTCCATCTGCCTTATATCGCGTTGATCGATTCCGCACATTAAATATTACTGCCGATGCCAATAAAGAAACGGTGAATATTGAAGCCATTAAACGTGAACTCGCTGAAACACTCAATAATGTATTAGCCAATTACCCTGGTATCACTTACGAACTAGAAGGTGAAGCAAAAGAGCAGGCTGAAACCTTTGGCAGCGTACAAACAACCTCTATATTGGTTTTGTTTACTATATTTGTATTATTAGCTATTCCATTTAGGTCTTACTGGCAACCGCTTATTGTGATGTCTATTATTCCACTTGGCATAGTGGGTTCCATTCTTGGTCATATTATTATGGGCAAGAATTTATCCATTATGAGCGTGCTTGGCATGGTGGCCTTATCAGGCGTAGTCGTTAACGACAGTTTGGTACTGGTTGATTATATTAATAAAAAACGCCGCGAAGGTATGGACGTTATGCAGGCGGTATTAACTGCTGGCGCAGCAAGGTTTAGACCGGTAATGCTAACCTCCTTAACAACCTTTGCTGGCTTAACACCGCTGCTATTAGAAAAAAGTACCCAAGCGCAATTCTTAATACCTATGGCTATATCACTAGGCTTTGGTATTTTATTTGCTACCTTGATTACTTTAGTCATTGTGCCGGTTAACTATGTGGCATTTGAACGAATAGGCGAGTTCTTTAAACCCAGCAAGAATACTGAAAGTACATTATAAGAAATTATGTAGCGACGGTTAAAACCACCGCCGCTACATGGCATTGCCTTTGATTATTGTAACGGTGAAACGAGGGTTAGCGTTGATAAGACACCACCTGCATCACCCGCATTCACTGTTAGACCGGTATCAACTAAGGCCCCCGTACTTGAATCAATCAAAAAAGTATGGATAGCACCATCGTCTAGACGTATATAAAGAAAACGGCCTTGAGGGTCAACCTCAATCCAGTCCGGGTCCTCTGTAAGCGAAGTCGTTACCGCTGTACCTAAGCTAAAGTTTGAGCCTATTGGATACACAGTAATTGTTGAGCCAGCCGTACCACCACCTGCTGAAGTGCCACCAACAAACAAGTAATTACCGTTGGGATGAATTGCCATAGGCCCTGGATTTACTTGCCCAGCATCTTTTCGACTAATCCCACCTAGTGTGCCATTAGATTCAACGGGGAAGCGGCCAATTTCAGATTCATTACGTGCACTTGCATAAGCGTAACGACCATTAGGGTGTACCACAATATCAATAGGTCTATCAAAACCACCAGGATTAGTGTTTGCCTGCTTAGACAAAGTACCATCCGTGCTATTAACGGTGAAATTGGACATATTATCAGCAAAACTATTTGCTGTATAAATATAACGACCAGACGGGTGCATGGTCATATTGCGTGGTTCATTTTCAACCGTTTCTGTATCAATAGGTGTGCTGACTAAATTACCATCATTAGCATAGCTATGTACTCGCAAGACACCATCATCAGTAGCCCAATCGAACTTGGTATCTAATACATAAGCAAAGCGATCTGATTTACCTAAAACAATACGTGTTAATACTGCAGCCGCATCTGCCAGATCCACATCTTCAACAAAGCTTACACTGCTTGTGCTTGGTGAAAATTGATAGCTAGCAATCAGGTCATCATTAGCAGCATCCTCACCGGCAGAAAAAAGCAAGCCTAAATTATAGTTCACAGCAACTTGGCCACCGATAATCGCACTCGATGTATTTTCTTTTCTATCAAGCGTTAGCATGCCATTTGTGCCTACCGAATAAACACTTAAACCCGACTCATCTGGCGCAAGCAAATAGCCTGGCGTAGGCTGCAAAGCCCCGTCATCATTACCAACAGCAGCCACTGTATTTGCTGCATCAAACACTCTTGCCCAATCCACAACATCTAGTGCCCCAGTACTTGAATCTACACTTAAGGTAGAGACTAAATCATCTTCGCTATGACTCACATAAAGTTCAGCGCCGGTATAACTCAATCTTAAATCTGTTGGTGTAAAGCTTAGGTTATCACTACCAACAAAGTCGACTGTACCTGTTCCGCTATCTATTGCGTAATGGCGGATTTGATCATTATTACCATCAATAATATAAAGACTGGAGCCACCACTATTTAAAACCAAGTCCAGCGGGCTATCACCTGTATCTTCAAAATCTATTCGCGTTGTAAAGTCGCCATTCGCTGCTACAGTAAATACTTCCAAGCTGTCT
>JAHDBX010000013.1 GCA_020630145.1 Gammaproteobacteria bacterium
AGTGCGTTTTCTTACGGTGTCTTTAGGTTCAGTAGAGAGTGGTTTGCAAAAAATTACACCCAGCATAGACGCGGCGGGTCGTTTGATGGGGTATAAGCCTTTAGAGATTTTGCGCACAATACATTTGCCTTTGTTAAAAGGGTCTTTGTTAACGGCTTTTTTAATTGTCTTTGTCGATGTGTTAAAAGAACTGCCGGCGACTTTAATTTTGCGCCCATTCAATTTTAATACGCTGGCTGTTAAGGCTTATGAACTTGCTTCTGATGAACGTTTAGTTGATGCTGCACCCGCATCACTATTAATTGTATTAGTGGGTTTGCTGCCGGTAATTTTATTAAGCCGTTCTATTAATCAAAGTATGCGATATGCACGAGCACAGTAATGACAACAATAACCAGTAAATCTGTTGAGCTTATTCATTTATCACTAGACAATGTAAGTGTTGCTTATAGCAATGCTAGGGTTGTACATGATGTATCTTTAACGCTAGGACAGGGGCAAATTGGTTGTTTGCTTGGACCAAGTGGTTGTGGCAAGTCGACTATTTTGCGTGCGATTGCAGGCTTTGAACCAGTGGTGCAAGGTGAAATTAAAATGGATGAGCAGCTATTGTCATCTAATGGTTTTACACGCGCGCCTGAAGGCCGCCAGGTGGGTATGGTATTTCAGGATTTGGCTTTATTTCCACATATAAATATTGCTGATAATATTGCTTTTGGTCTACGTGGCTGGAACGAAGCTGAGAAGGTTGAGCGAGTGAGTGAGTTGCTTGAGTTAATTGGTTTGTCGGGCTTGGAAAAACGTTTTCCTCACTCTTTGTCAGGTGGTCAGCAACAGCGCGTTGCTTTAGCTAGAGCTATGGCGCCAAGACCCAAGTTATTGTTATTAGACGAACCATTTTCTGGTTTAGATGCATCTATGCGTGAAGTATTGGTACCTGAGGTGCGTGAAATTTTATTAAAAGAGCAAATTAGTGCTTTGCTAGTTACACACGATCAAATGGAAGCATTTGCGATGGCTGATAAGGTATCGGTTGTTAATCAAGGGCGCATATTGCAAACGGATACACCTTATCAAATGTACCATGAGCCTGTTGACCGTTTTGTGGCAGACTTCATTGGTGAAGGCGATTTTTTAAGTGGTATTGTAATTGATGATAAACAAGTAAAAACGGCTTTAGGTGTTTTGTCTACTGACGGTTCGCATAGCTTTGCTACTGATCAAGCTATTGATGTATTTATTCGCCCCGATGATTTGCTGCATGATGATAATAGCGATATTACGGCTGAGATCATTAGTAAGCAGTTTCGAGGTTCGCATTTTTTATACCGTGTTGTACTCCCTTCTAAACAAGCTTTATTTTGCTTTGCCTCATCGCACCATAATCATGCTTTAGGTGAGCATATTGGTGTGAAGTTAGATTTAGATCATCTCGTTATGTTTGCCCAAGGTAATAGTTAGTCCTGTGAAGCTGTGAATACATCCTTGCTAAGCGCACGCTATATGATATTAGGCAGCTTAGGCTTTGCCTTTATGGGTGTTTGTGTGAAGCTGGCTGGACAACAAGGGATTCCGGTACTGGAAATTATCGCGGCAAGAGCGTTTGTGTCTTTGATATTAAGCGTGTTAGATATTAAGCGTAAAGGCCTTAACTTGTTGGGTAACGATAAGTTGTTGCTGATTGCTCGTGGTGTAGTTGGGACTTTTGCCTTGATATGTGTCTACTATGCTTTGTTGCATATGCCTTTTGCTGAAGCGACGGTTATTCAATATTTAAATCCCTTGTTTACGGCTATTTTGGCAGCTATATTTTTAGGCGAACGTTTGCATAAAGTGACGCTTATCGCGATTATTTTAAGTTTGATCGGTTTGTTTTTGGTGGTGCAGCCAGCAATATTATTAAATACGCAGACGACATCTTTTTCGATGTGGGTAGCTTTTATTGCTTTATTAGGAGCGATAGGAAGTGCTGTGGCCTATGTATTGGTGCGTAAACTGGCAGCGAATAATGACTCATCCGTAATTATTTTGTATTTTCCCTTGGTAGCTCTGCCGATTTCTTTGCTATTATTAGGCCGGTCTTTTGTTATGCCTGAAGGCATAACATGGCTTATCTTATTAATGGTAGGGGTATTTACTCAAGTAGGGCAGTGGGGCTTAACGAAGGCTATTCAGCTATCGCCAGCTGGAGATGCTATGAGCCTTTCGTATATGCAGGTAGTGTTTGCTTTGTTGCTGGGTATTGCATTTTTTAATGAAATACCTAATATGTTGGCTTTATTGGGTATCGTTATTATTGTATTTTCTACCATGTTATGTGTTACTAAGCGTTAGTGATGTTAATGGAACCAAAGTAGTTGTTTGATGGTCTCTTAAATAGAAGAGTATTTAAAGGTTATATATGAAAGCAAAGATAGTATTGTTATTTATTTTGGCATGCGGTTTTAGCCAAGTTTCGTTTGCGCAATATCGCACATTAGTGGTAGCGGGCGGTTGTTTCTGGTGTACCGAGTCAGACTTTGAAAATTACCCCGGTGTAGTGAAGGCTGTATCTGGTTATATCAATGGCCATGTAAAGAATCCGACTTATCGTCAAGTATCTGGTCATACAACAGGCCACTATGAAGCGGTAGAAATTACCTATGACTCTGGCAAGGTTGAACTAAGAGAGCTAGTTGACTATTTTTGGAAAACGATTGACCCAACTGATGCTTCTGGTCAGTTCTGTGATAAAGGCTCGCCTTACTACACGGGCTTATTTTATCAAACAGATAAGCAAAAAGAAGTTTTTGAAGCTTCTTTGAAAGACTTAAAGGAAAATAAACCTTTTGCTGCTCCTGTTGTAACTAAAATTGAAAAAGCAGATTTGTTCTATGAAGCTGAAGATTATCATCAGGACTATTACTTTAAAAACGAATATCGCTATAAGTTGTACCGTTTAAATTGCGGTAGAGATAAGCGTATTAAGCAGTTATGGGGTGAAGTTGCCAGTAAGCAGTATAAAGGCAGATAAGTTTAGTTTTACTTAACACTCGTTTTCATCACGCGTTTCTATTTGTAGCTTGCCGCTCCAGTCTTCTGAAATAACGAAGGTAATGGGGCGGCAGCAGACAAAGCAATCTTCTATATAGCTATTGCCGCAGTCTTCAGGGTTTACCACAGTTGTAAATTGTTCGCCGCAATAAGGGCAGCTTGCACGTTTTTCTTCCAGCATATTGATGTAATCTTTTCGTATTGATTTTTAGCCATTACGCTTTATTTTAAGATGCATGTTAACATGCTGGCTTTGTAAAACGATGGCAGCAATATATGACTGTATTCACATATCGCAATATTCTTGCATTAATTTTTATCATTGTGTCTTTAGCCTGCTTATACCCGGGTTTGTACTATCCTATGTTAAATATTTATGTTGGCGCGACATTTCCTTTGGTGGGCGAGTTGCAGCTGTATAATGAAACACAGAGTATTGTTGGCTCAATTCGGTCTTTGTTTGCAAGCGGCAATAATTTAGTTGCCTATTTAATTTTATTATTTAGTATTGTCGTGCCTATAGCAAAAGCACTGATTTTATTAGCTGTTCTATTTATGTCGCAGCACCGCTTTGGTCAGCATGCTTATCGTTTTGTTGCCTTGATAGGTAAATGGTCTATGGCTGATGTGTTTGTGGTATCCATATTTATGGCTTTTTTAGCCGGGCAAGCTAATACCAATATAACAGCAACTTTGCACGATGGATTTTATTATTTTACGGCTTATTGTATCCTTTCTATAATAGGTATTCAGTTAATGAAAATTGAAACAAATAATACTGAGTGAGGTATTAATATGAAAAAAGTTAATGGTGGATGTCATTGTCAGGCAGTGCAATATAAGGCGCAAATTGATGAAGCTAAGGTTATATTATGTCACTGTGAAGATTGTCAAACTATGTCTGGCGCTCCTTACCGTGGTGCAGTTGTTGTAGCTGGTCAAGACTTTGATTTAAGCGGCACAGTAAAGAACTACATTAAAAAGGCGGCAAGTGGTAATGATCGCATACAGGCTTTTTGCCCTGAGTGCGGCACGCATATGTATGCCACGGCTGTTGACGGTGACCCGGCAGATAAAGTTTATAATGTGCGTTTAGGCACAGTGCAACAACGTAATGAGCTATCGCCAACTATTGAAATTTGGTGTGATTCTGCACAAGCATGGTTGCCGGAAGTTGCGGGCACTAAAAAAATTGCTAAGCAGCCGTAGCGCTTTACATTAAATAAGAGAGAAATATGCCAAAAGCAAGTGATGTAAAAAAAGGGATGGCCGTTGAGTTAAATGGCAAGTTATTAATTGTTAAAGATATCACCGTTAATAATCCTTCTGCCCGCGGCGCATCGACACTGTATAAAATGCGTTTTAGTGATGTGCGTAGTGGCCAAAAAGTTGAGCAAACGTGTAAGGGTGACGATATGTTGCCAGAGGCTGAGTTAGAAAAACGTAATATTAGTTTTTCATACCAAGAAGGTGATACGACCATTTTTATGGACAATGAAGATTATAGCCAGTACACCTTTGCTAATGAATCTATCGCAGAAGAGTTACTGTTTATTACTGAGGGCATACAGGGCATGGTAGCGATGCTAATTGATGGTGAAGCAATTAGTATTGAACTGCCTCAATCAGTAGAGATGGTTATTACTGAAACATCGCCTTCTATCAAGGGTGCATCTGCAACAGCACGCACCAAGCCAGCTGAGTTTGCAACAGGTTTAACGATTCAAGTGCCAGAATATATTGCTAATGAAGAAAAAGTGAAGGTAAATACAGCTGAAAGAAAGTTTATGGGCAGGGCTGATACCTAAGCATTAGCATGGCTACGTTTGCGGTATGTATTAAGGGTATTTGTATTATAGAGCGAAGTGCAAGTACTGCTTTGGAGGAGAAGAGGAGGAGGCTTCATTTTTTTGCACTTCGCAGTGTTAATATAAGCTACTTCTAAAAAATTATCAGGGCGCTGTGCCTAACAGGTAGAAATTTACCGATATAAGGTATTTATGAAGCATATAAGTGATTTATTACGACGTTTTTTTGATGATGGAAGGCTGGATCAAGATGAAAAGAGCCTATTAAAGCAACTCGGGCTGGCTAGTCGCTCCGATGAGTTGTCGTATATGCGTAATCAGGCTTTTGATATTGCTGAGCAAAAGATAGCAGAGGGCTTAAATGCGGCTATGGCCTTGGCGATGCTGAAAAAAGTGGTGAAGTTGATTAATGCAACGCAGCTATCTATGTCAGGAAAAGAGCCTATAGTGTGTTTTAGCCCGGGCACAAGCTGCCGTGATACGATTATTGATTTGCTTAACAAGGCTAAAGACAGGGTTGATATTTGTGTGTTTACAATATCAGACGATAATATTACGCAGGCAATTATCGCTGCTTATGACCGAGGGGTGCCTTTACGGGTGATTAGTGATAATGACAAGTCAAATGACTTAGGTAGTGATATTGACCGCTTGCAACAGCATGGTGTTGCAGTGGTGATGGATAAGTCTAAGCATCATATGCATCATAAATTCGCCATTATCGACCAACAATTAATTAATGGTAGTTTTAACTGGACAAGAAGTGCCACGCAAAAAAACCAAGAAAATATAACAGTGAATAATGGCCAAACATTAGTGCAGTTATTTGCAGATAAGTTTGATGATTTATGGCAAAACTATTCTTAAATTAAGCTCAGTAGTTCTTCAGACCATTGAATAGCTTTATGGTAGGCTTTGAGTATTTCTTTATTCGACAAGTCTTTAAAGGCTATCTCTCCCCATTCTCCATTCTCAATAGATATAGCACAGTTAAGTGCTTCGCCAATAGGTCCGTCTTTATTGATGATGCCAGTTTTTAATTCTTCACTTAAAGGTAGTTGGTTAAGAATTTGTTTGATCGGCGCATTCATCAGTAAATCTAAAGCTGAGAACATGCCAGCGGTGAAGTAGCCATCTGTGTCTTGGTCTGCGGCTTCAGCCAATAGTTCGCATATCTTTGCGCGTAGCAAGGCAATTTCTATTAATGCGATGGGTTGGTCGCCGCAATTTTTTAATGAAATAATAGCTGCGAAGTTGCGTATTTCTGTACGGCCTAACAATACTAAGGCATTTCTTATGGACTCAACGCTTGATTTTAAAGCAAAGAAAGGCGAGTTAATCAGTTTTAATAATTTAAAGCTCAGTGATACATCTTCAGAAATAATTTGGTTCAACTCTTCAATAGTCGAGTCATTTGAAAAAACGGTAGAGAGTAAGTTCAGTATTGCTACTTTGCTGTCTGGTAGTGTTTTTTCAATGTACTCTCTTGGGTGGCTTAAAAAGTAACCTTGTGAAAATTCATAGCCTGCTTGGTTGGCTTGCATATAGTCGGGTAGTGTTTCAATCATGGTTGCAATAAGTTGAATGCGTTTAGACTTTCTGAACGCATTGGGTAAGTCTAGGAACTGTTCCTTGTCGATTGCAGTCGAGTTAACACGGTATAGGTCGAAGTATTCAGCATAGCTGATGATATCGTCCAGATACTTTGTGCCACCAGCTGATACTTCATAACCTCTACTGGTTAAGTCTTTAAGTTGTTCAAGTAGTGGTTTGTCAATAGGCGTATCATCGGGGATATCGAGTATGATTTTGTTCGCCGGTAATGGCATGTTTGCAATGATAGGTAGAAACTCGGTGGTTGTATTTAAAATCGCTTTGCGCCCACACATCATATCTTCGATATTAAAGTGAAAAATAAAGTTTGATAGCACTTCACCAGAGGCATCTGTGGCATCTATATCTTCTATTGAGCGATTATGGCAGCGAAATAAAAATTCATATGCATAAATCCCAAGGTTTTGGTTATAAACGGGCTGCCTGGCAACCATGACATTGGTATTCGGATCAAAATTCGCAGTTTCAGCGGTGGCAAGCGTAGGCATGTGTTCTCCAAACAATATTATCTAGTTGTTTGTCGGCAGCATAAGCTAAAACTTTATGGGCGAAACACCTTTTAACTGGGGTAAAGAGATAGAGGTGGTTCTTGCAAAAATGCCAGTTGCTCACGTAGTTCAAGTATGTGACTTTCCCAGTAACGTTGTGAGTTAAACCATGGGAATGCAATAGGGAAGGCAGGGTCTTGCCAACGCTTGGCTAGCCATGCAGCGTGGTGCATAAGGCGTAAGGTGCGTAAGGTTTCTATAAGGGCGAGTTCTTGTGTATTAAACTCACAAAATTCTTCATAACCTTCTAATAATACGGATAATTGGTCACGTTGCTGGTGTTGGTCTCCAGAGAGCAACATCCATAAGTCTTGGATAGCAGGGGCCATGCGTGCATCGTCAAAGTCGACGAAGTGAGCGGTGTTTTGGCGCCACAGTATATTGCCGATATGGCAGTCAGCGTGGCTGCGAATATTGCTGATATGACTATTGCTATCAGTGATATCTTGCATACGGCTGAGTACATCGTCAGTGAGGCTTGAGTAAGCGGTTTTTAATTCCATTGGAATAACATCGTTCTCAATCAGTGCTTTACTATTAATGCCGTAGTCTTGAATAGTAATGGTAGGACGTTCCTCAAATGCTTTTTGTTTGCCTATGTTGTGCAGCCTTCCTAGAAAACGGCCTAAGACGATTAGGTTGTCATCATTGTCTAATTCAGGAGCATGCCCACCTTGGGTTGGAAATAGGGCATAGCGGAACTGAACATTGTCTTGCTGAATATAAAATAAACTTTTATTGTTATATACGATGGGGGCAACGACTGAGAGCTCTTGCTCGGCTAATTCAAAGCAGAACTGGTGCTCTTCTAGAATTTGTGCATCAGTCCATCTTTCTGGCCTGTAGAACTTAACAATAAGGGGTTGCTGGTCTTCTATGCCTATTCGGTATACGCGGTTCTCATAACTATTTAGTGCCAGTAAGCGTGCATCGCTTTGATAGCCTAGTTTCTCTACCGCATCGATAATTAACTCGGGTGTGAGTAGCGAATAGGGATGCACGCTTGCGTTTGTCATTTGGGTATCGTTTACGTAGTTGACTTATTCATAGGTGCAAAGGTAAGCAGTTTCTTGTTTAACTTGTAACTGAAAGCTTGTGTTGGCCTCAACAATAAAATGCATGCCCTGCGTAAAACTTTGCCAATCATCACTGTTAGGCAGTTTTACAATAAGTTCACCGCTAACCACGGTCATGGTTTCTTTCTGACTAGTACCAAATTCGTATTCGCCAATGGCCATTACGCCAACGGTTGCAGGTAAAGAGGCTGTTTTAAAACCGATTGATTTAACTTTGCCATCAAAATATTCGTTTACGCTTAACATGTTGAGATCCTGTCTTAGTAGTTGTTGATAACGATACGAATAGCTTGCAGTTGGTATTCTGTGCGTTGAATATAGTCGCTGCATATCGCTATTTTATCTTTAATAAAGTCTATCTCAGATTGTCTTACACTGCTGTTAACTTTGCGCAAGGCTTCTAAACGAGATAGTTCTGCGCCAAGGTGGTTTTGCATGGCATTTTGTGCCTTGGCTTGTATTTTTTGTGTTTCTTTGTTGACCAAGTTATCTGCTTTACCCAGTAAACTCGTCACATTGCTTCGAAGTTGTTCGGCAATTTGCGCTCGCATGGTTTTAGGTAAGTTGTTAACTAGGCTATTAACTTTATCGTGGCTTAATACAGCACTGTAGTTTTTATTGTCACTGCCAATCACTAGCCTGAATGGGCTTAATGGTAAGTAACGATCTAACTCTAATGATTTATGTGAGATACCTTCAACGGTGTAATAACACTCCAGCATAAATAAACCCTTGGGTAGACTTTTAACTGCAATAGAGCCAATGGCTGTATTGCCGAGATCGCCGTTTAGTAGCATGCCCAGACTTTCGCTTACCATTGGGTGCTCCCAGCTTAAAAACTCCATGTCTTCGCGGCTTAGAGACTTTTCCCTTGAAAAGGTAATGGTTGTGCCTTCTTCTTTTAAGCCGGGGAATGGTGCTTGCATATGGTCGCTTGGCCGCAAAATTAATGTGCCTTCTGAGTGGTATTCGGTTTCTACACCATATTGGTCAAAAACAACATCCATAAAGTTGCTGAGTTTATTGCTACTTTCAACTTCATGAATTTGTTCAATTAAAGCATTAGCAATGTCGGGTTTGCATGAGTTTAATTCCAGCAGGCGATCGCGACCTTCTTGTAGCTTTTGTAGGCTTTCATTTGTATAGCTGTGTGCCTCACCAATTAACTCGCTTAAGGTCCTTTCATTTTTGCTCAGGAGTATGGGTTCTAGGCGTGCTTTGAAGTGCGAGAAAATAGCGTAAGCCGATGCACAACTGCGTTCAAAAATTTGCATGCCTTCGTGATAAAAGCGGAACAAGCTTTCTTGTGCGCTATTAGCAATATAAGGAATATGAATTTGGATGTCGTGTTGCTGACCAATTCGGTCTAAACGTCCGATACGTTGCTCGAGTAAGTCGGGGTTGAGAGGTAAGTCAAATAGCACTAAGTGATGTGCAAATTGGAAGTTGCGGCCTTCGCTGCCAATTTCCGAGCAAATTAATACTTGAGCACCTGTACCACCATCATCAAAATCATCAAACTGACTTCCTTCTGCAAAGTATGCCGCAGCACGGTCGCGTTCGATGATGCTGAGGCCTTCGTAAAAAGAGGCGCTACGAATACCTGCGCGTAAATTTAGGTGCTTATCTAAAGCAATAGCGGTTTCAGCATGGTGGCAAATGAGTAAAACTTTTTCGTTTTTATGTTCTTTTAATAAGTTAGTTAACCATGTGACTCGAGCATCGGTTTTTAACCAATCGCTATTCAGCGTTTCTGGATAAATATGTTGATTAATATTATCTGAGTCTTGAAGGTTTTCATTGGCTTCAAGCGCATATGGTTTAGCAATTCGTTTGGGGAAGCCTTTTATTGCTGATCGTGTGTTTCTAAATAAGACGCGCCCTGTGCCATGTCGGTCAAGCAGATCACGAATAATTGTGTCTTTATTCTCTTTAGCATTAACTTTAGCGCCCAAGTATTTTTCAAGTTGTTGCTGTTGCTGAGAGTCTAATGATTCATTTTGTATGGCTTCAACAATTTTATTTAAGGCTTCATATTGAGACTGTTCTTGTTTAAATGCTTCTAGATCATGAAAGCGTGCTGGGTCTAGTAAACGTAAGCGTGCGAAGTGGTTATCTAAACCGACTTGTTCAGGCGTAGCTGTTAGCAGCAGTACGCCTTGGCTTACATGGCTGAGTGCTTCAACACAGGCGTACTCATCGCTCTTGTTATCTTCTGACCATTCCAAGTGGTGCGCTTCGTCAACAATAAGCATATCCCATGAGGTATCAGTCGCGTACTGAAAAAACTCATCGTTTTTAGTTAATAAGCTTAAAGGGCAGAGTATCAGTTGCTCTGCTTCAAATGGGTTGTTGCCGCTTTCCATATTGGCGTAAACACGGTCTTCATCGTAGATAGAAAAATGCAGGTTAAAGCGCCTTAACATTTCTACTAACCATTGGTGTACCAAGCTGTCTGGAACCAGTATTAATACTCTAGAAGCCTGACCTGTATGTAACTGATAGTGCAGTATCATGCCAGCCTCAATGGTTTTACCCAAGCCAACCTCATCGGCTAATAGTACGCGGGGTGCATGTCGTTGAGCGACTTCTTTGGCAATATACACTTGGTGCGGTAATAGGTTGGTGCGTGAACCTTGCAAACCTTTTATAGGCGACTGTTGTAATTCATGTCGCAGGGCCAGTGTTTGCACACGCAAGGCAAAGTGTTTGTTTTTATCGATTTGCCCACTGAATAAACGTTGTTGTGGCGTACTAAATTTTACGAAGCAGCTTAAATCAATTTCGTGTACTTCAACTTCTTCTTGGTTTTGGTCTAAGCAGGTATAACTGAAAATATCGTTAGTTTCATGGACAGTGACAACTGTGTAGTTTTTGTCATCCATATCTTGGATAACATCACCTTCGCTGTACTTAATACGGCTTAAGGGTGCATTGTTACTAGCGTAGACACGACTTTCTTCGCTAGCAGGGAAAATAATTTTAACGCGACGGTCTTCGCACTCTGTAACTATGCCTAAACCGAGTTGAGTCTCGGTGTGGCTGGCCCAGCGTTGGCCTACAACAAACTTCATACTTAAGGTCATTATCAATTTAAAAGGGCGCGTATTTTAGCATTGACGCACATATTATGTTTGGCTAATACAGTGAATTAATATTCAGCCATATGAAGTTTGGTTTGGAAATATGCATGCCACCCTCAACTTATATGCATAATGATGGTCATACTTAGCAGAATAAAGCTTGGGGTATCTGAAATAATGAAAATGAAGCTGTTTATAAGTCAATTAACTATTCTTGTTGGAGTTGTCCTCTTTCCTCAAGCACTATTTGCTGAAGACTTTGCAGAGTCTGTTCAAGTTGGTAATACTACATTAACGTTAATATTAGATGGTCCAGCAGATATGTCTGTTTCCGCTGCTGAATTGAACAAATGGATTGCTGTATCAGCTAAAACTGTTGAAAACCTCTACGGTGCTTTCCCTGTTAACGAAGCCTTAATTGCCTTGCAAGTACAAAAAGGCAAGGGCGTACACAGGGGGATGGCAATGGGTGTCGGCGGTGCGTCGATTAATATTTGGTTGGGCGCCGAGAGTGGAGTCAAAGACTTTCGGCAGGACTGGATTATGGTGCATGAAATGGTGCACTTGGCTTTTCCTAGGGTGGCTAATAAGCATGACTGGATAGAAGAGGGTATAGCGACTTATATGGAACCTATTGCGCGGGCAGCGATGGGTAATTTATCTGCTGAAAAAGTTTGGGCATTTTTCCTGAATGGTATGCCAAAAGGCTTGCCTGAGTATGGCGATAAAGGCTTGGACAATACGCCAACTTGGGGTAGAACATATTGGGGTGGCGCTATGTTTTGCTTATTGGCAGATATAGCTATTCGTCAGCAAAGCGAAGGTAAAAAGTCATTGCGAGATGCATTGATTGGCATTGTTGATGCGGGGTATTCATTTTTAGATACGGCTAATTTAGTAAAGGTTCTTACGGTGGCAGATAAAGCCACGAATACGACTGTGCTAATGGATTTATATCGGCAGCATCGGAATACAGCTGTGCAGGTAGATTTGCCTTCTTTATGGCATAAATTAGGTGTGTCTTTAGATAGTGCGGGTAAGGTTAAATTTGATAATGCGGCACCTTGGGCGCGTATGCGTGAGGATATAACTTTTGCTAGATAAGCTAGCTTTATTCTATGTTGATGATATTTTCTTAAGGTCAGTGCAACTCATTATTAATGAGCTGCACATAGTAGTTTTGCTGCCTGAGTATGCTTACATTAACACATGTCTTGATATGGGTTATCGAGTGCTAAGTTAATTTTTTCTTGGTAGCCGGGAATACTAATATTGTCTTTAGTGAATTTTATTTCGCTTTCGTCCACTAGTCTTTCACCAAAAACATAAATGACTCGGTAGTCACCTTGTGAAAAAGCCTGATCATATTCTGCGGCAGTGCTTTGTGTTAGAGCACGTTTTTCTTTATAACTTTGCATTGTCGCTGAGTCGTAACGTTTTTCCAGCATGCTTAAGGTTATCGCTGGGCTGAGTACTGATGCGCTAGCATTGTTACCACCAAAACCTTTTGAGTTTAAAAAAGCAACTTTAGGCGTATCAAGTTTTGTATCGCTCGTTGCTATATGTAAGCGGTCATCAATAACGTCGTCTGCAACTTTGTTAATGGTTTTAATGCCAGGCAGGTAACCATAGCTAAATACCCCTAGGGTTGCTGATAGTTGGTCGCCACTCGCCGGGCCAAGTGAGTGGCCAACATACGCTTTAACGGATGTTACAGGCCAGTTTTTGATGGAAAAATTCTCAGCGACTTTGTCTAGTATAACGGACTCTGTAACACGATTTTGTGGCGTACTAGAGCCATGTGCCTGCACAAAGCTATGCTGTTGTACTGCGGCTTCTCCAACAATGGCTTGTGCAGATGCTACGGCTTTAGCTAAAGTAATATAGTTGCCAGGGCCAGGTGATGAGATAGATTTTTTAAAGCCATCAGCATTAACAAACACATCATTGACTGCGCCATGAATATTGGCGCCCAGTTCTATTGCTAAAGCGTCATCCATCAAAATAAAGTATTGTGCTGATTCACCCATGGTAAAACCGCAGTTTTCTCCAAATGGTCGGCTAGCTTTACGGTTATCAATTTTGTCAGTATCTACGCCGTCTAGCTTAGCAAGTTGAGCATCTTTGGCTAAGGCACTCATGGCATCAAAACCGTCTATAAGCTCGGGTATGATAGGGGCTTCGCTGCCGCCAACAATCACGACGCGTCGTTTGCCCGACTTAATATCATCAACTGCTAAACGTAAGTTATAAAGTAAGCTTGCGCATGCGCCTGACATACTGCCAGTAGAACCCATGCTGCCGCAAACATAAGCGTTTACAAAGTCAGCAGGCATAGAGTTTAAACCAAGTGCTAATTGTTTTGAGGTAGCGCGGTTAGATCGCAATCGTGCCTGCATTAAACCGCCTAAACCATTTTCATCCATTTGTGATGCACAGCTACTGGCATATACAGCAATTTCATCGGGAGCAATGCTATTCATTACGGTTTCCCATGG
>JAHDBX010000014.1:0-8359 GCA_020630145.1 Gammaproteobacteria bacterium
AGCGGCCGCTCGTTTAATGGTGCTGCTGCTGCTTTAGGTTTGCCTGATAATACAACGAGTAACGAATACATCTTTTCAGTGGTTAATGGCGCTAATGCTGCGGGTATTGCTAACCAAGCATTTACCTTAACGGCTACCACTAGAGGTAGTCAGGTAGGTGATTCTGTGAATGGCACAGCATGCGATACGATTAATATTACGAATACTGGCGCAAAAACACCAACAGCTTGTTGGTAATATTTATATAAATGCCTATTGAAGCCGCTGATAAAGCGGCTTTTTTTTTGTGTAATCTATTACAATACTCATTTTTAAAAGCAATGATGAGTAATGGACGTTTCACACTTATTAAATCAGTTAAACGATAAACAACGTCAAGCTGTTTCTGGGCCACTTAGTCATATGCTGGTGCTTGCAGGTGCAGGTAGTGGCAAAACGAGAGTATTAATACACCGTATTGCTTGGTTAGTGCAAGTTGAACAAGCCTCACCTTTTAGTATATTGGCGGTAACCTTTACCAATAAGGCCGCAGGTGAAATGCGCGGCCGCGCAGAGTCATTGCTTAATATGCCTGCTGCGGGTTTATGGCTGGGTACTTTTCATGGTATATCTCATCGCTTACTGCGCACGCATTGGAAAGAAGCGGGTTTGCCGCAAAATTTTCAAATTCTTGATTCTCAGGATCAACAACGTTTAGTTAAGCGCGTTATTAAAACACTAGAGTTAGATGAGGCTCAGTGGCCAGCTAAACAAGCGACATGGTTTATTAACTCACAAAAAGAAGAGGGTAAGCGGCCACAGCATATAGCAGATAATGGTGACCCTTTTACGCGTCAAATGGTACGCATTTATTCAGCATATGAACAAAGCTGCCAACAACAAGGCGTTATTGATTTTGCTGAACTATTATTACGCACTTTAGAAACGCTAAAAAAAGATGCAA
Organism: Gammaproteobacteria bacterium; assembly: GCA_020630145.1. GTDB lineage: Bacteria > Pseudomonadota > Gammaproteobacteria > HTCC5015 > HTCC5015 > JAHDBX01. Next base: position 944 of record JAHDBX010000014.1, read on the forward strand.
ACCTATTAGCTCACTATCATCAGCGTTTTCAGCATATTCTTGTTGACGAGTTTCAAGATACAAACGGTATTCAGTATGCACTTTTACGACTATTGGCGGGTAAAAAAGCCTTTGTGTTTGCGGTAGGTGATGATGACCAGTCTATCTATGGTTGGCGCGGCGCAAAAATAGAACATATACAGCAATTTAGTCAGCACTTTACTAATGCTGAAGTCGTGCGTTTAGAGCAAAACTATCGCTCCACGGGAAATATACTTGAAGCCGCTAATACGCTGATTGCGAATAATGAAGGTCGATTAGGCAAGGAGCTATGGACTGATGCAGGTAATGGCGAAAAAATAAATCGATATATCGCTTTTGATGAACGTGATGAAGCTCGTTTTGTTGTTAGCCGTGTGCAGCAATGGGTTGAACAAGGTGGTTCGCGCAGCGAGTGCGCAATACTTTATCGCTCGAATGCTCAGTCGCGGACTTTTGAGGAGCAGCTAATAGCGCGAGCTATGCCGTATCGTGTTTACGGTGGTTTACGCTTTTTTGAACGGGCAGAAATTAAAGATGCATTAGCGTATATGCGTTTAATTAGTCACCGGGATGATAATGCGTCTTTTGAGCGTGCAGTTAATCAGCCTACGCGTGGCATTGGGGAGCGTACAATGGATAGTGTGCGTGATATTGCTAAGGCTTTAAATTGTAGCTTATGGCAAGCGGCGCAAAAGTGTATTGATCAAAATAGTTTAAGTGCGCGAGCACATTCGGCCTTGAAAGGTTTTATGCTATTAGTCGAAAGCATTGCGCAAAAAGTTGAAGGTATGCCGCTCGATGAAAAAGTAGCCGCTATGCTAGATGCCACACAATTAAAAGAAGCGTATAACAAAGAAGGTGCTGAAAAATCACAAACACGCAAAGAAAACTTAGACGAACTAGCAACAGCGGCAAAAACATTTGAGTACGACAGTGATAATGCTGATTACGAAGGCATGTCACCATTAGATGCATTTTTATCACATGCAGTATTAGAGTCTGGAGAAAGCCAGGCAGATGCCTGGGAAGATGCCGTGCAATTAATGACCCTGCATACTGCTAAAGGTTTAGAGTTTCCTTTGGTATTTTTAGTTGGTTTGGAAGAAGGTCTATTCCCACATCAAATGTCTATTGATGAGCCGGGCCGTTTAGAAGAAGAGCGTCGCTTATGTTATGTGGGTATGACGCGAGCGCGTGAAAAATTAATAATTAGCCATGCTGAATCAAGGCGCTTGTATGGGCGCAGTGATAACTATTGTTTGCCATCACGTTTCTTAGATGAGTTGCCAAAGGAGTTATTGGAAGATATTCGTCCACCTAGGCAAACATTTAATACTCAATATGATGCTTACAGGCAAGCTCCAGTAGCGAAAAAAAGTATTGCTGATAGCAGCCAGCCTTTTAATATTGGCCAGAGTGTATCGCATGCAAAATTTGGTGAGGGCGTGGTGTTGAATATGGAAGGCAGCGGTGATCATGCACGCGTTGAAGTTAACTTCGAAAGCGAAGGTAGTAAGTGGCTGGTTATTGCTTATGCAAACTTGCAGGCTGTATAAAGCGTTGCTTATACGTTTAACTTGCTAGTTGCACACGGTTACGGCCAGCATTTTTCGCTTTATATAAAGCTTTATCTGCGCGATTAATAATGTCATCAAATGTTTGTTCATCTGCTGTTGGCATACTCATGCCTATACTCACAGTAAACCTGAATTTTTGATCTTCATGCTCAATTTCTATATTCGATACAGCTTCACGAAAACGGTCTGCCCAAGCGACAGCGTCTTCTGATTTCATATGGTTAAGTGTAATGCCAAATTCTTCACCGCCGAGTCGAGCGATAAAATCACCACCTCTTACCATTGACTTTAATTTTTTTGAGAAAGCGACTAATGCAGCGTCTCCAGCTTGATGCCCATAACGGTCGTTAACTAATTTAAAATGATCAATGTCGAGAATGGCAAAAACAAAATCTTGTTGGTGTCGTTTATAGTTGCAGAGCGATGCTTCGCTTGCCATTAGAAATGCACGCCGATTCATAATATTAGTCAGTGAATCAGTAGATGCTAATTTACGTTCAGCATCAACTTGTTTATGAATGCGAATATTAGAAGCCACCCAGTCTGCAAGACCAACGAGTTCCATGGCATCGTGATCCGAATAAAAATTAGCTTGTTTATAAGCAATATTAATAACGCCATAACATTTGTCGCCATTTAGCATAGGTGCGACCATAAGAGAGTTAAGGCCGCCTTCATGTAGAGCTTGGCAGTCTTCTTCTGAGCGTCTGCCCAGATTATTAACAATATGCAACTTGCGCGCTTTATAAACCTTACCGCCAAAAGATGAATCAATTTTAAGCAAAGAGTCTACCGGTATAGCTTGGTCGCATTGAATTGCAAATAAGCGTAGGCTTTCATCATCGACAGGCAAGGCAATGCTGCAACGGTCTGCCTGAATAATATCAGGTAACCAGTGGGCAACAGATTGCAATACGACGCTTATCGAGTCAGCTTTAGAAATTTCATCTAAAAATTGAATAGGAAAAGAAATAGTCGGTGATGATTCTTGTTGATCCATAATAGCACTATATTATTTTAGTTATTAGAATCAGTATATCGGCACAAAGTGAGTAGGCTTAAAGCAAAAAGCCTCCTTTTATAAAAAAAGGAGGCTTTAGTCAAAAATATGTAATGACAATTTGTGTTAGAAGCCTATGCGCACATTCACCTGATCTGCATCACCCAAGTCATCAAATGAAATAGATTTAAGCGTGACTTCGATTTGTGTGCCTAGGCTAAAACCTACACCAACCGCAACCGCTGTGCCATCGTCTGATTGTGTGCCGAGGTCTGCTTTAACTAGGCCTAAGCGACCTATAGCATATATAGGTCCAGCTGTTTTTGTTGTTAAAAACAAAGCTGTACTATCATATGAGGCATCTGTACCGCTGTTATTAAAGTCATCGAGTGACTGGTTTATTTCTAGGTCAACAGCAAAATCAGCAATGACAATGCCGCCAATTTTGTAGCCAAGGTTTGCGCCAATAATATTGTCACCACTTACAGCAGCGTTATCAAAATCCATAGAGCCAATATGGGCGCCTACCGAAAAGCCAAGTAAAGCATGTGCTGTTGATAATGAAAAAAGCCCTGCTATAGCAGTTATGGTTAAAAGAAAGCGTTTCATATGGTGTCCTATAAATTAAAATCAATTAGGGAAAAGAGTCTAGCAAAAATATAAAAATAAACAGCGAGTCGGCTCACAAAATAATAAAAGTGTATTTTTTACAATAAGTCGTATAACTCAGGAGTTGGGTGTTGCACATGGTTAAGCAGTACCCGCTTCACTTCATCTGGGTCTTTAATAAAGGTTAATTCACCCGCTTTAGGAAATAGTTTGTCTTGTAGTCGAGAGAGCCAGAAGCGCAGTGCGGCCATTTTTAGCATGTTATGCCAATGCGTATTTTCAGCATCTGTAAACGGTCTCTCCGCATGATAGGCTTGTAGCAAGGCCGCCAACTTAGTTTCTATAATGTTACCTTGCTGATCTGTACACCAATCATTTGCAACAATAGCGATATCGTATAAGCAGTAATCATCACAGGCATAGTAAAAATCAATTAAACCGCCTAACTGAGTATTTTCACCTTCATTATAAAATAAGACGTTATCCCAAAATAGGTCGCAATGTACTACGCTTTGAGGCAGTTCTGAGAAGTTTATACTTTCAAGTTCTTCAATATGTTTTTTCAGTAATTGCTGGTCTTCAGCACGTAATTTATTAGCCAGTTTTTCATAAGTAGCTCGCCTCCATGCGCTACCACGATTGTTCGTTCGTCTAAGTGAAAAATCTTTTGCTGTGACATGTAGTTTGGCTAATGCCTTACCAATAATTTTGCAGTGGTGTTCACTAATAGCTTCAACGGTTCGGCCTGATAACTTTTCAACAATTGCGACAGGCTTGTCATGTAATGTACGTAAAAACTGACCATTCCGGTCAGCCATAGGCATAGGGCATCTTATGCCACGTGCACGTAGAAATGCCTTTAGCTGTAGAAAATAGCTTAAGTCTGCTGCTGAGTCTTCTTCAAATACGGTAAATACAAATTGTTGCAGATTCTGTGTATCAGTGCGCGTTGTTAAAAAGTAATTAGTATTCGTAATACCGGCTTTAATGCCTTCGTAGCTTTCTAGTTGCCCAAGGTCATAGTGGCTTAGTAGCTCGGCAAACTCGGTTTCAGAAATATGTGTGTAAACAGACATAGGAAAAAAATAAGATTCTTGTTGGCGGATAGTTTACCATCAAAACTGTTAAACATTGGTTTAGAATGCGTAAACACTTTAAGATATTACTATGATGACAAAAAAATACGATCTTATTCTAGTAGATGGTTCTTCTTATCTTTTTAGAGCTTATCATGCAACAGCGAAAGCTAACATGGTGACTTCTGCTGGTGAGCCAACAGGTGCCATTAGGACTGTGATAAGTATGCTCCATAAGCTGATCAACACCTATCAGCCCAAGCAAATGGCTGTTATTTTTGATGCGAAAGGTAAAAATTTTCGGCATGAGCTATTTGCTGACTACAAGGCGAATCGTCCGCCTATGCCCGATGAGTTGCGTGTCCAAATTGAGCCCTTGCACGATATTATCCGAGCACTAGGTTTGCCTTTAATCGTGGTTGATGGTGTAGAGGCTGACGATGTGCTGGGGACTTACGCTAAGCAGGCTGCTGCTGAGAAAACATCGCTGCTTATTTCTACAGGAGATAAAGACTTAGCGCAGCTGGTAAATGAGCATGTCACGCTGATTAATACGATGAATGATACCTTGATGGATGTTGATAAGGTTAAGGAAAAATTTGGTGTAGATACCAGCCAAATTATCGATTACTTAGCTTTAATTGGTGATACCAGTGACAACATTCCCGGTGTGCCGAAAGTCGGGCCTAAAACCGCTGTGAAGTGGCTGGCTAAATATGAAAATTTGGATAATATTATTGCAAAGGCAGATGAATTTGGTGGCAAAGTAGGTGAAAACTTACGCGCTAGTTTAGAACAACTGCCTATTTCTTATCAGTTAGCTACGATTAAGTGTGATGTTGAACTTGATACAGCCATTAATGACTTGGTCCAAGGCGAGCCAGATAAAGATACTTTGCAGGATTTTTACAGCCGCTTTGAATTTAAAGCCTGGTTAAAAGAGTTACAAAACCCTGATGCGAATAAAGCTGCTGATACGAGCAATGTTAATGCTCAGCCATCTTCACAAGATGTATCGCAAAAAGCAGAGCGTCCACCATATGTTTGTATACAAGATCAAGCCAGCTTAGATCAGTGGTTAGGGTATCTACAAAGCGCCAATATTTTTGCTTTTGATACGGAAACCACGAGCTTAAATTATATCGATGCTGAAATTGTTGGGGTGTCATTTGCGACTGCCGAGCAAGGGGCCGCTTATGTGCCTTTAGCGCATAGCTATGAAGAAGCTGAGACACAGTTAGATCGAGATCGAGTGTTGCAACAACTCAAGCCCTTGTTAGAAAGTGAAGACAAGAAAGTAGTGGGCCAACACCTTAAGTACGATAAAAACGTACTGCAAAATTACAACATCTCATTAACCGGTATTGCTCATGATACGATGCTTGAGTCATATGTGTTTGACTCAACCGCAACGCGCCATGACATGGACTCTTTAGCCTCTAAATATTTAGGTGAAAAGACCATTAAGTTTGAAGAGGTAGCGGGCAAAGGCGCTAAACAAGTTACTTTCGACAAGGTTGATATAGCGATTGCCACAGACTATGCTGCTGAAGATGCGGATATCACCTTGCGTTTACATCAAGCCTTGCATAGTCAGTTGGCAGAAATTGAGCCTTTGCATGCTGTTTATAATGATATTGAATTACCCTTAATTGAGGTGCTTTCTAGTATGGAAACCACGGGCGTATTGATTGATGCTGATATGCTTTATGAACAAAGCACGGAGTTGGCGCAATTGATGGCAGCTGCTGAAATAAAAGCACATGATTTAGCAGGTGAAGCATTTAACCTAGGTTCGCCTAAGCAAATTCAAGGTATATTATTTGAAAAACAGGGCTTGCCCGTTATTCGTAAAACGCCTAAAGGTCAACCTTCAACAGCTGAAGATGTATTACAAGAACTGGCCGATGCCGGGCATGAGATACCACAAGCTATTTTGCATTACCGCAGCTTAAGTAAATTGAAATCAACGTATACCGATAAATTGCCTCAGCAAATGAATAGTAAAACAGGCCGGGTGCATACGTCGTATCATCAAGCCGTTGCTGCAACTGGTCGCTTATCATCGTCTGATCCGAATTTGCAAAATATCCCTATTCGTACCGAAGAAGGACGACGTATTCGGCAGGCATTTGTAGCACCACAGGGCTATAAAATCTTGGCTGCTGATTACTCGCAAATAGAATTGCGTATTATGGCGCATTTGTCGGGTGATGACGCTTTGCTTCGCGCTTTTGCTAATGGCGAAGATATTCATAAAGCGACAGCGGCAGAAGTGTTTGCTGGTAGCCTGGATGAGGTAACTGATGAACAGCGCCGTTCAGCCAAGGCTATTAACTTCGGTTTAATTTATGGCATGTCGGCCTTTGGTTTAGCTAAGCAATTGGGTATAACGCGTGGGCAAGCGCAGTCATATGTTGACTTGTACTTTGAGCGTTATCCAAGTGTAAAAGCCTATATGGATAACACGCGTGAACAAGCAAAAGAAAAGGGCTATGTTGAAACAGTATTCGGTAGGCGTTTATATTTGCCAGATATTAATGCCCGCAATGGGCAAATGCGTCAGTACGCCGAACGTACGGCTATTAATGCGCCTATGCAGGGTACGGCGGCAGATATTATTAAAAAAGCGATGCTGTCAGTTTATCAGTGGTTACAAACCGAGCAAACGGGTGTGCGCATGGTGATGCAAGTGCACGATGAATTAGTTTTTGAGGTGCCTGAAGACAGCATTGAACAAAGTGGCGCTAAAATAAAGTCATTAATGGAAAATGCGGCAGAAATTTCTGTACCGTTGTTGGTTGAGGTGGGTGTGGGTGTAAATTGGGATGAGGCGCACTAATCCTCAGTAGGTTTTCTCCCAAATAAAAAAAAGGCCAAAACATAGGTTTTGGCCATTCCAATGAGGGTTAAATATTGAATATAAACTGGAGAATGCGTCTCACTAAACTAGATAGTTCATAGGATACGAATAACTACTATCAGTTATTAAATTGTAGTCTAGAAAATGCCTTTCCACAAAGGAATAGTTCACATAATTGTTAAGAAAACGGGGCCTTTTTTTGGTTTATTTTTAAACAATTATAGTTCAAACCATTGATTTAAAACGTTTTTTAGTTCATCTACGCCTATT
>JAHDBX010000014.1:8381-13532 GCA_020630145.1 Gammaproteobacteria bacterium
GGTGAAAGCCGTGGTCTGTTAAGTCTTGTTGTGCCTTTTCAAGCGTGCCTTCCAAAGCCTTGCCCCTCAATTTGTCTGATTTAGTCAAAATAACATGCGATGGGAGGTCATGAAAACGACACCATTCCAGCATTTGCCAGTCAAGGTCTCTGAGCGGGTGACGGCAATCCATTAGTAAAACCAAGCCAGCTAAAGATTTGCGCTCATGAAAATAACGTTCTAAAAGTTTATGCCAATGGGCTTTTACACTAAGAGGTACTTTCGCGTAGCCATAGCCGGGTAAGTCGACAATAAAGCTTTCTGGGTTAACTTGAAAAAAGTTAATGAGTTGGGTGCGCCCCGGTGTATTACTGGTTTTAGCAAGTGCCTTTTGGTCGCATAAAGCGTTAATAGCACTAGATTTGCCTGCATTGGAGCGTCCAGCAAAAGCCACTTCTATACCCGTTTCATCGGGTAGTTCTTTATAGCTGTGAGCACTAGATAAATAAAAGGCTTGTCTGTAAGGAGAGTTCATAGTTAAAAATTGCAAAATAGTAATTAAAAGCCGTTAAGTATGCTGTTAAGTATATAGGGTGGCTGTTCATCATAGATAATGATTGATATACTGCCGCGCTTTGTATAGCAGATGTTTCTAGTAGCATGCTCTAAGAGCGCAGTATATCGCTAAGCAGAACTTATTGTGTATTTTACTTAAGTAAAACATAACCCATTATCCTTGTGGAGATAATTTAGGCATGAAAATACGTCACAATATTCAAACAATTATTGCAGCAGCAGGGCTGTTTTTTGCAGCAAACAGTTTCGCAGCGGGTGATATTGAGGCCGGTAAAAGTAAGGCTGCCATTTGCGCAGCTTGTCATGGTGCAGACGGTAATAGTGTTAATGCGGCATGGCCAAAATTAGCTGGCCAAAATGAGAAATACCTTGTTAAGCAGTTAGCGGCATTCAAAGCCGGTGCAGATGGTGGCCGTACAGGTGGTTCTGCAGCGCAAATGTATGGCATGGCGGCGGGTTTGTCAGATCAAGATATGGCTGATATATCAGCATTTTATGCAGCACAAAGCATTAAAACAGGCGTTGCTGCTGATGATTTGGCAGAACGAGGCAAGCTAATCTATCAAGGTGGAATAGTAGATAGCCAAGTAGCTGCATGTTCGGGTTGTCATGGTCCAGCAGGTAAAGGTAATGCCGCTGCTGCTTTCCCAGCATTAGCCGGTCAACATGCTGACTATGTGTATGCACAATTGAAAGCTTTTCATAGTGGTGCGCGCTCGAATGACCCAGCCAGCATGATGCGTGCTTTATTGCCTAAAATGAGTGATGCGGATATGAAGGCCGTCGCAGAGTATATACAAGGCTTGAATTAGTCAAATTATGTAAAAAATCGTAAAAAGCCCTGTTCATCAGGGCTTTTTTCTTGTGAATTCTTTTAAATTTACGTTAGTATCGAACTCAGGAAACATTAGTTGGTCATAAGACTAATAAGATAAATTAATAAATAGGTTTAGCATGAAAACAGCACGTTTATATTCTTTTTTGACACTATTCTGTATCTCACTATTTAGCCTTAATGCATCAGCTGCAGAATACAGTGTTGGCAAGCATTACACGCAGTTAGGCACACCACAAGCGGACGGCGGCAGTGAGCAGGTCGAAGTGATCGAGTTTTTTTGGTACGGTTGCCCTCATTGTTACAATTTTGAGCCGCATGTAAACAAGTGGTTAGACAAGAAGCCAGCTAACGTTAAATTTACACGTGTCCCAGCTGTATTTCGTCCTAGTTGGCAAGTACATGCTCAAGCTTATTATGCTTTAGAAACCTTAGGTGCCGTTGATCAGGCGCATGAGGCTATTTTTAATGCAACACACCGAGATAAAAAGTCAATTGATACGCCAGAAGCAATAGCCGCTATTGTGGCGAAAGAAGGTGTAGACCCTGAAGCGTTTAAGAAAGCTATGCGTTCATTTACTGTACAAGTAAAAGTTAAGCAGGCCGCTAAAATGTTACGTGCCTATCAAGTTAATGGCGTTCCTGCGGTAGCCGTGAATGGTCGTTATAAAACATCAGGTAGAGAAGCGGGTAACTACCCAACCATGACTAAAATTATGGATTATCTAGTTGAGCAAGAAGCGCAGCGCAAGAATATTACACTTAAATAGAAGCGCAGCAACATTAATTAATGCGAAGTGCCATCGCTATCGCTATAATAGCGAGCTTTGTGGCTGAACCGTAATGGTAGATGCACATTAACTCAACTATAAAAATAGGTTAGGTGATGGACACAACTTCAGATAAGAAATTTCTCATGGTCTTTGCTGTCGTCATGGCTGTATTGACAGTTATTGGCGTTAGCGTTGCAATTATTGCTAATGTGGCAGGCTCTTTAGACTATAAGAAAAGTAGTGGACAAGTTAAATTGGCGGCTGAGCGTATCGCGCCTGTTGGCAAAGTTAACTTGGCAAGTGAGGCGGGTACACAGACTGTTGCGGTTGTAGAAGAAGACGATGGTGAAGATGATCCTGAAGCGCTTTACAATGTCGCATGTGCTGCATGCCATGCTGCTGGCGTTGCAGGTGCACCTAAATTTGCTGATGTGGCTGCTTGGGACCCACGTTTGAATAAAGGTTTTGAGACTTTAGTCAATAATGCTATTAATGGTATCGGTGTTATGCCAGCTAGAGGTGGTTCTTCCTTGTCTGATGAACAAATAGAAGCAACGGTTGAATATATGCTGGATGCCGTTGAATAATATATCGATTTAGTTACCTAATGAAAAGCCTCACACTTCGTGAGGCTTTTTTATTTTTATCATCACTTGCGTTTTATTTTAAAACTTTACCTTGGTTAATATGCGAGCAAAAAAATTACCTGTAAGCAATACGCTACAAGCAGACATTTTGCTAATAGTTGCTACTTTGTTAGCGGCGGTTGGTTGGGTGCTGTCAAAAGAAGCACTGGCCGGTTTGCCACCCCTGCTTTTTATTGGCTTACGCTTTACCGCAGCCGGCTGTATTTTAGCGATGTTTTGTAAGCCTTATTATGCAGGCATTACGGCAAGCGCCTGGGCGAATATGCTGTTGGTTGGTGCAGTAATGGGGCTCGCTATTATGAGTTGGATTTTAGGCCTGCATTATACAAAGCATATTGGTGAAGGCGCTTTTTTAACTAGTCTAGGTGTTGTGTTTGCACCCTTGCTGGGTCATTTCTTGTTTGGTGAGTATATGACGAAGGGCGCATGGGTAAGTCTTTTTATCGCATTTATAGGGCTGGCTTGTTTGTCGTTAAATAATGTATTGGTTAACCAAGGTTTTAAAGTAGAGCTTGGGCAAATTTTTTTTGTTATATCGGCAGTTTTATTAGGTTTGCAATTTAACCTGACTTCACGTTTATCATCGAAACAGTCAACAATCGTGCTCACATCGGTACAGCTTTTGGTGACAGGTTTAATGTCATTGTTAGCGTCCTTAATTTTTGAGGTTGTTCCTAATTTTGTTGCTACAGAAATATGGTTTTGGTTGTTGGCGAGCATTCTTATTGCGACTTGCCTACGTTTTTATATACAGTTTATGGGGCAAGGTAAAACGACGGTTTCCCATGCTGCGTTATTGATGACGCTGGAACCTGTTTGGGTGTTTATTTTAGCGGTTACCTGGTTTGCTAATAGCCTGACATTATTGCAGTTGCTAGGTTGTGCCTTGATCTTTATATCCTTGTTATTTAGCCGGCTTTACAAAGCAAAATAATAAAAGTACCGTTTAGCCTCAAAGTGGCGCGTTCTTTGTTTATATCGCTATAAATTAGTGCATGCAAGAAAGCCACGAGTTTGTAAGTCGTTGATAAATATAGAAAATAAATCTGGCATGATATTGGCATATGTAAAAGCAGATTCGAGAGTTTAAATGCAGTATGCTTTTTAACTGAATAATCTGTTCAATAGAGCACTAGGGTTCCGGCTGTTTACAGTGACTGGTCCGAGAGTGGTCGACCTTTCAAACAAAGGTTACACGGAGGGATAAAAGCCCGGGAGATTCAGCAGAACTGATCTGCTTGGGGCTCTCGTGTAATCCACCAAAGTTTGGGAGGCATCAAATGCTTAACGCAAAAAATGTATCAAAAAAAATAGTCGCATTATTATCTTTATTATGTAGTTTTCAGGCGCAAGCTGCTGAGCCATTGAAAATTGGTTATAGCGATTGGCCCGGCTGGGTTGCGTGGGAAGTGGCCATTGAAAAAGACTGGTTTAAAAAAGCCGGTGTAGATGTTGAATTTGAATGGTTTGATTATGTTGCCTCAATGGATGCTTTTGCAGCAGGCAAGCTTGATGCCGTACCGATGACAAACGGTGACACCTTATTTACCGGTGCATCTGGTGGTAAAGGCGTAATGATACTGATTAATGACTATAGTAACGGCAACGATATGATTGTTGCGCGTCCAGGCATTAAGTCTGTTAGCGAATTAAAAGGTAAAAAAGTGGGTGTAGAAATTGGTTTTGTTGGCCACCTTCTATTACTTAATGCTTTAGAAAAATCAGGCTTAACAGAGTCAGATGTTACGCTGGTTAATGTACCTACCAATGAAACACCACAGGTTCTAGCCTCAGGTGATGTTGATGCCATCGTTGCATGGCAACCAAACTCGGGTCAGGCTTTAAAACAAGTACCGGGTTCTACGGCGGTATACAGTTCAGCAGATGAACCTGGACTTATCTACGACGTACTTGCTGTGTCGCCTACATCTTTAGCATAGAGATGACTGGATGAAAGTAGTCAAAGTCTGGTACAAAATAGTGGATTACATTATGGATCCTAAAACAAACGCCGATGCTTTAAAAATCATGGCGGCGCGTGTTGGCTTACCTGTAAGCGAATATGCTGAATTTGTTAAAGGCACAAAAATCCTGAGCTTAGATGAAGCATTAGCTTTTTACAAAAAAGACGCAGGTTTTACCTCGATTTATGGTTCATCAAAAATAGCTGATGACTTCAATGTTAAATATGAAGCCTATAAAACGCCACAGGACATAAATAGTTATATCGATGCTTCATTAACACAAGCAATAAAATAAACGTGTTTGTATAACTAAATGAGCATTCAATCAAACGATATATCCGCGGAACAAAATTTGTGCCGGGTCGTGCTTTGCCTAA
>JAHDBX010000015.1:0-4896 GCA_020630145.1 Gammaproteobacteria bacterium
ACGAATTGCAGCAAAATAATCTTCTTGGTAAATATGATATAAGGCTTCACCATAAAACAAATCTTTAAGGTCTTCATTCTGAATACTATAAACAGCAGAAGGCATCATCATTAACAATGATGAAAAAATTACCAGCCTTTTCAAAAATGCAGGACGCAAGGTTATTTACCAGTTTCGTAATGTAAGGTCGGCTTTACCGCCATTTTCAATTATCTGTAACTCAACAAATATAGGTGCAGTTTGTTTGCTTACTTTAAACTGGCCAATTGATTCTGTAACATTTCCAGCCTTGTTACGGGAAATAAGCTTTGCTTCTAGTTGGTGTTCACCAGCCGTTAAATTAGTCATAATTAAACGCTGTACGCCCCCCTGCTTTAAGGAGTCAACTTCGCGAAAAATATACAAATGATTTGCTATAACAACACCATCTACCTTTAACTCGATTGAGTCAGGCGTAAAATCGATTTTTTTAGGCATCGAAATAAAAATGGCTGTTTGCGTGCTTGAAGGAAAAAGCAGCTTTTCTTCTAACAGGGACAATTCAGAATTAATCTGAATAACCTCTTTTTTTAATGTTTGAATTTGTTCATCTATACCACGCAACTCTTCTTTAGAGGAAGCCGAGCCTAAAGCCTGTGCATTTACATTAGTCATTAACACTAACATACACAGAGTAGCTACAGATAAGGCACACACGATCGATTTCATTCTAAGCACTTAATCATCCCCCAGCACTGGACTATGCTTTTTTTCTATTTTAATGTTACTTACACGAAACGAAGACTAACGCATCGCAATAAGTAAAGTTGTCTATTCAGACACAATTTTAAAAAAATAAGCGATTACTTTATAGTTCTGCCTTTCTAACTCAAGAACAATCGCTAAGCTATTGTTATTATTACTTTAATTGTACAAGTATTTTCTATTTTAAAGTGGGCTTAGTCTGCATTTTCAGGCAATACACCCGAGCATAAAATGGGTCAATACACACACTTGTTTACTATAAAACAAAATAAAAATGTACAATATTTAACCATAAGACCAAATATAGCCATTAAACACCAATTAGCAGGAAAAAAGAGCCTTTTAAGCTCGCAAGGACAACAATAGATATACAGTTGAAAGCCGTGCTTTCTTAGATTGCGCTACCAAGCAAGAGGGAAATAGAGCTATGCTGCTTGCGTAGGAATGATATTAGCCGTACGCGTAATTTTATTATCATTACCCAAGTAAACCAAAGCAGGCTTATGCTTATCGGCTTCTTCAGGTGAGTAATCAGCATAAGTACAAATGATAATTTTATCGCCAGGCTGGGCTTTATGTGCAGCAGCACCATTAATAGAGATAATGCCAGAGCCAGACTCGGCTCTTATAATATAAGTGGTAAAACGTTCACCATTAGCAATGTTATAGATATCAATCTGCTCATATTCACGCATATTTGCAGCGTCCAACAAGTCACCATCAATAGCGCAAGAGCCTTCATATTCTAGCTCTGCATGAGTTACCCATGCCTTATGTAATTTGGACTTTAATAATCGTAAATTCATATCTTTATCATTAATTAAATTAAACATTACTTACTTATAGTATTGGCTGAGATTATACAACAAGCAATATAAAGCCACCTCTAAATAGGCCATTTAAAGCCCAAATATGACAAAATTTAATAATTGAGATGAATTAATGCGCTAATTTGTTGATTTTTATACTAAAAAAATGTTTTTTTTGTAACTATTATTAATTAAAACAATGCTCTTCGCTTGGGAAATCTACGCTTTTAACTGCGCTAACATACGCTTCAGCAGCCTTATTCACACTATCAACACCTTTACCAGCATAAAAGTTTCGCGCAAAACGAGGAACATGCCCTTGCGTAAAGCCCAATGCATCATGCATAACTAAAATTTGCCCATCACACTCGGGCCCTGCACCAATCCCAATAACCGGAATGCTAGATTTAGCCGTTATAGTCGCAGCCAACTTACGTGGCACAGACTCTAGCAAAAGAAAATCAACACCGATGTTTTCAAAGGCAATGGCAGCTTCCTGCATTGCCTTTGACGACTCATCATCACGCCCCTGCACGCGATAGCCACCCATTTTTTCAACTTGCTGAGGTCGCAAGCCCATATGCACACAAACAGGTACGCCTTCGCTCACCATCTTTTCTACCAAGGCCAAATGGCTAATGTCGCATTCAAGCTTAACCATGCTTGCTCCGCCTTCTTGCATTAACCTTGCCGCATTGTGCATTGCCACATCAATATTGGTGTAACTTAGAAAAGGCATATCAGCTGCAACATAAGCATGTGACACAACTCGGCTTACACACTGCGTGTGATACACCATGTGATCTATCGTTACTGGAATAGTTGTCTTTTGCCCCTGAATAACATTACCTAATGAATCGCCTACCAACAACCAATCAATACCCGCCTTATCAAATATCTGGGCAAAACTAGCATCGTATGCCGTTAACGCGGCAATCTTTTCGCCGGACTGTTTCAGTTTGGCAAATTCTATTAACGATCGTTTCTTTTGCTCTATCAATACACTCATAAAGAACCTTGTACATTAGGAATATTAAAAATACTACAATAAGCTGCTAGGGTTAAAATAATAGCGCCCGTTTTTAACACGCTGAATTTGTGTTAATAACTCTGCATAATCATTGTCATTTTCTACAAAATTAACTTTTTCAGCATTGACTATTAATAAGGGCGCATCAACATAATTAAAGAAAAATTCTGTATATCGGTCTACTAAATTCTGTAAATAACGAGACTCAGCATAACGCTCATAGTGTATGCCTCGTTTTTCTATGCGCTGCCGTAATACTGGCACAGAAGCCTGCAAATAAATAACTAAGTCTGGCTTTGGTGCATCGACAGTCATATGGCGATATACACCATCATAAAGAGCCAACTCATCAGCATCAAGCGTCACTTCAGCAAACAAGCGGTCTTTGTCAATTAAGTAATCAGCAATCGTGGCTTGATGAAAGAGATCATCCTGACGTAGCGAATTAATTTGTTGCGAACGTTGTAACAAGAAAAACATTTGTGTTGCCAAAGCCATTTCACGCGGGTTTTGATAAAAACGAGGTAAAAACGGATTGGCTTCTGCTTCTTCACGCAATAATTGGGCTGAATAGGTTTCAGCCAACTTGATAGCCAAGCTGGTTTTACCAACGCCAATTGGCCCCTCTATCGCAATAAATTTTTTATCTGTATTCATATATACAACTATAAATTAGTGTTCACAACGGCAGAAGGACAATTTCTTTTTATACGCTGTATTGTCGTCATATCACAGCTCTCGATCAAGCTAGCAAGGCTACCCATGCCAGGAATAATAAGACTTGGTGAAATATCATGCAATGGCGCCAATACAAAAGCCCTTTCAAACATACGAGGGTGAGGCACTAATAAGCCAGGCTCAGTAATTTGCTCATCGCCATACACTAATAAATCCAAGTCCAAAGTTCGAGACGCACCCTTTATTAAACGTAGGCGCCCCTGCTCACTCTCCATAAAAAGCATGGCATCAAGTAACAACCTTGCCCCTAGATAAGTTCTAAGCTGAACAACCGCATTGATATATTGAGGCTGCTGATCTGCTTGCTCTTGATTGACTGCACCCGATGCTACGGCTTTACTTGAATAAAATTGCGACACACCCAAGCATTCAATCGCTTCATGCTCACTAAGGCGCTCGATAGCCAAACAAACTTGTCGCTCTGGGTTATTGAGGTTACTGCCAATACCAATATAAGCAATACTATGTACTTGATTCATATAAATTACAAAATGCTAACCAGGCGTGATTATATGTTTTTTTTACGCTTTATGCTTTTTTTCGTCGCCTGTGCTTAACTTTTGCTCGTTGCTTTGCTGCTTTTGCAGCCATGTCTTGCTGAGCTTCCTCATCTACTTCTTGTATTTGAGTCCAAAAATCAAATAAATCTGAATCTGCATTACCGACAACAGACCTCAAACCAAAGAAATCATAGGCCATTCTAAAACGCTTTTTCTCTAGCAACTTGAGCGCTTTATTACCTGTATTAAACTCTAAGCTAGATTGCAAAGCATACGTTTCTTGCACAGGCATTGAAAAGCGTTTAGGTATCGCTGTTACACCAACTTGCTTGCTAATTACAGTTTGTGCTGCAGCATAAATTTTTACCGGAGGAGGCAAACAGCCTTGCTTATTGAGTGTTAGTTTTTTAAATACAGGCCACCATAGAAACACTGCATAAATAAATGCTGGCGTAATAGGCTTACCTATCTGTACACGTTCATCGGTATTTTTTAATGCTTGCAATATAAAAGCATCAACCCATTCAGACTCTTTTAAAGCGCTATCTGTTTGCGGGTATAGTTGAGAAAATAAACCATATTGCTTAAGCAACAAATAAACGTCTGTTGAATAACCTTCGCTAAATAGCTTTACACTTTCATCAAATAAACGGGCTGAAGGTATATCTTTTAACAAAAATGCCAACTCTTTTATTGGCTTTGCACTTTCTTGCTCTATACCAAAACCTAACTTAGCCGCAAAACGCACAGCCCTAAGCATACGTACTGGGTCTTCTCGATACCGCACATCTGCATCACCGATTAATCGCAGCGTTTTATTTTCGATGTCAGCTAGACCATCCGTCATATCTAAAACGCTATTGTCGGCAATATCATAATATAAAGCATTAACGGTAAAATCACGTCGCAATGCATCTTCTTCAATACTACCAAACTCATTATCATGCAATAAGCGGCCACTTTGGTTTATATTATTTGCATTAGATGAGGAGGCGCGAAAAGTCGCTACTTCGACTACCAAACGACCAAAGCGAATATGAACCAAGCGGAAGCGCCGACCTATAATACGGCTATT
>JAHDBX010000015.1:4912-13490 GCA_020630145.1 Gammaproteobacteria bacterium
GGGTGTAGCATTCGTTGTTACATCAAAGTCCTTGGGGCCTTTACTTAAAAATAAATCGCGTACACACCCACCCACCAGCAAGGCTCTATAACCATGCTCATGTAAACGAGTTAATATTTCTAGCACATTTGGATGAATATCCTGCTTGGATATAGGGTGCTGATCTGCGGGTATTTTTTTTATTTGATGCAATTTATATTTTTATATGAATAGTATTTAGGGATTAATACATGGCCTAGAATCCTAGTTTAGCACTCCTAGCTACAGAATATTACTGAAAAACCTAACTTGACTCGCAAGTCTACATTAAGCATTAGCTATGACTTCTTAATATCAATCAATTTACGTCTTGATTTCTTATCTGGTCGCTTATCTGTCTTAGGCGTATAAAGAGATTGGGCTTTAAGCTGCAAGGACATGCTTTCGCGGTTTTCTATACTTTGTTGACTCTCCAGATAATATGTTTGCGCTATTTTAGCGGCTACTCGCTTGTCTTTAACGAGCAACACTTCAACTTCATACAAGTATTGATCTTTGCGTATTTGCAACTGATCACCCTGCTCAACATTTTTACTGGGCTTTATTCTATTACCGTTTAAATGAACCTTTCCGCCATTTATAGCCTCTTGAGCCAACTGTCTTGACTTAAAAAATCGCGCAGCCCACAACCATTTGTCCAACCTAACCGTTTCCACTTCACCCTCTTCGATCTACTAATAGTATAATCAATTTTTTGCACCACTATATAGGTTTTCCATGCAATGTTATGTATATAAAAGTTTAAAAAAATATGATACTTATTTATATATCATTAAAAAAGATGACTTTAGCGGCGTACCTGATGCCTTAATGAAACTGTTTGGACCTAATACTTTTATCATGGAATTTGACATAAGCCAGCGAGAAAAGCTAGGCAGAGAAGACATTAGTACTGTTCAAGACAACCTTAGCCGACAAGGCTACCATTTACAGATGCCTGAAACTATTCCCGAAGGCATACCCAAGCTGCAAAAACATTAAGCAAAAAAAAGCGTATTACCTAAGTTAAGCATGAGCTATGACTTGGGCAATACGCTTTTTTAGCACTTAGCTTTGTGGAATTCCCCAAAATCAGCCCAGTAATCATCCATAGATGCTTGCAATACTTCTAAGGCGCGATCACGGCCATAAACAGTATCAACATTTATGTTTAATTTTTTACCTGGTGCAATTTTATAAGTATTGAAGTAATGCTGTAAACGCTCAACAGCAATAGGAGACATTTCAGAAATATCCGTTACATGACCCCAGACATGATCGTCTTCTAAAATAGCGATAATTTTATCATCTGCTTCACCATCATCAATCATTTGAATACCACCAATAATATGTGCCTTCAACAAAATAGGCGCACGTTCAATTTGGCGTTCTGTATAAATACAAATATCTAAAGGGTCACCATCAGCTTCGTCTACTTTATCGCATAACTTTGCTACTCGATCACCACAGTATGTTTGCGGGATAAAACCATATAAAGCAGGTAAACGAGATGTTGTACGCTGAGGACGGTCTACACAAAGGTAGCCTGTTTCTTTATCTATTTCATATTTAACAACATCATTTGGTGTCATTTCGATAAAGGCATTAACAACATGCTTCTCATCAGGTTTTTCTGAACGGGCTTTTAAGCCATGCCAAGGATGTGGACGTGAGTGATAAAATTCACCATTAAAAGACATTTGTAACTCCGAGTTTCAATTCGCAATAAATAAGTAAAAGGGTATTTTTACGCCATATGTGTGTTTTTCGCACAATAAGCGTGAGCGGGCGCGATTATAGCGCACTTTAGTTATAAAAAAGCCCTTATGTAATATCTAATCGTCATAAGGGCTTATGTTTTCATTATATTAACAGGGCTCTATCATGAACCTATAGATCTAATTCTCGCTATCAGGCGATATATTTAAGTCTGGGTTGTAAACGATTTTGGCGCTATCTTTATATGCTGCCAAGACATTTTCAAAATCGCTGCGACCGTTAATCGTCAGCCATTCGTTCTCTATCTGTTCCTTTTCTTCCTTAGGCAAGCTAGCTAAATCACCATCTTGTACTGACAACAGTTTAAGCAAGCCAACACTACCATTAGGCAGGTCTACTTTAGTTAATGTACTTCCATCTGTAACTAAGAACAAGGCTTCAACAACAGCTGCTTCAATATCACGATTATCTCGCTCAACTAACTTAGCACTCTGCACTTCACTACCATACTCTTTCGCTAAGACTTCTAAGCCACTATCTGCACGCTCATAAGCACTGCTCAAATCAGCTTGCGCTAATGCTCTAGCTTTTTCATCTAAGAGCACACTCTCAATTTCTTGCTTAGCCTCAACCAGTGTTTTTTCTCGGCTAGGCTTGTAATCAGCCACGCGAATAAAAGCAACGTGATTCTCCGAAATTTCAATAGCTTCTGAATTAACACCGTTATCTAGCAACTCAGTACTAAAAGCTGCTGTTCTAATTACATTGTTTGTAGCAATACCTTGACCAACACTCTCAGTAAATAAAGGGGTCACTTGAACGGTAAGTCCAGCTTCTTCTGCTGCAGCATCCAAGCTATCTGGTTGTTCAAACGTCAAGTTAGCTAGTAAGTCTGCTTTTTCAAAGAATAACTTTTCAGCTTCTTGGTTTTTATACGCTGTCTGTATTTTACCTTTCACTTCAGCAAAACTTGGTTTCTCAGCTGCATTAATTTTGCTTAGTTTTATGATATGAAAACCAAATTGGCTTTTAACAACTTCACTAACTTCACCAACCTGCATATCAAAAAGCTTATCTTCAAAAGGCTTAACCATTACACCACGTGCAACATCACCTAACTCACCACCTGATGGTGCAGAGCCCGCATCTTCAGAAAATTCTTTAGCTAAAGCGGCAAAGTCTTCAGTTAATGCGCGTTCTCTTATTTGCTTTAACTGCTCTTCTTTAGCCGATACCTCTTCAGCACTTGCTGACTCATCAACCAATAAAAGAATGTGGCTTGCTGTGCGTGTTTCGGGCTTATCAGCAATCCCCGGAATAGAGTTAGCATCATAAAGCTCTTGTAATGTTTGATCATCGACTTCAACTGTTGCAGCTAGATCATCAATTTTTAACTCAAGGTAGCTTAATGAGACTTGTCTTTCTGTTAACAACGTATCCTTATTTTCATCATAATAAGTTTGTACATCATCATCAGATAATTTAATTTTCGCTTTGTATTTTTCAATATCAAGTATGAAGTATTCTAGGTCACGGCTTTGTCTGCGAAGCTTCACATAATCTTTTAACTGTGCATCAGTTACTAGAGCACTGGCAATAACACCTTGCTGCAATTGGCCAATGGCGATATCTAAACCCACCTGTTGTTCAAATGCTGTTTTTGTATAACCTAAAGAGCTTGTTTGACGCTCATAGGCGTCACGAGAAAACTTACCATCTATTTGAAATTGAGGCAAAGCAGAGATATTGCGGTAAATTTCTTCGGCACTACTACCGTAACCATTGTCTTGCGCATACTGAACAAGCGCTTCACGATTAACATACTGATTAGCTGTTTGCTGACGAATCAAGTCATTGTTATCAAGTACAGCAGGTATTTCACCACCGAAACGCTGCGCTAATTGCTGACGATTAAGCTGCATTCTGCGCTCAAATTCGTACATCGTCATTTCAGAATCGTTGAATTTTATAGCAGCCGGCTCATTGCCAATACCAATATAGTCCTGAACACCCCATAAGGCGAAAGGGATTATAATTAGTCCACAAATTACCCAGGCTACTACACCTGTAATACGGTCGCGAATAGCTAATAACATACGCTTTTACTTACCTGTTAGTTTATACATATCAAAGGACAGTATTCTAACCCAGCTTGCGAAAACAATATACGGAGATTAAATGAATATAAATAAAAAAAGGCGCTAAATAAGCACCTTTTTGAATAATGGCGGACTGGACGAGACTCGAACTCGCGACCCCCGGCGTGACAGGCCGGTATTCTAACCAACTGAACTACCAGTCCATATGTCTTTATGCTACGTGGTGGGTGCTGAGGGATTCGAACCCCCGACCCTCGCCTTGTAAGGGCGATGCTCTACCAGCTGAGCTAAGCACCCACATTAAGCAAAAATTAAAACTCTATTTTGCCCCTCTGCGAAGGCGCGCTAGTTTAAAGCATCTTTCAAAGCTTTACCAGCTTTAAATGCAGGAACTTTTGCAGCAGCGATTTGAATCTCTGCACCCGTCTGAGGGTTACGACCCATGCGAGCTTCTCTGTCTCTAACTAAGAAGGTACCAAAACCAACTAGTGTGACGCTATCGCCTGTTTTTAAAGTGTTTGTAATCGTTGATAAAACAGATTCAACCGCACGGCCAGCGTCTGCTTTACTTAAATCTGCTGATTCAGCAACGGCTTCTATAAATTCATTCTTATTCATAACTCCCCCGAGTCTATTTTAAAATTTATCGTACAATATACGATATGTAATTAATGTGCGCGTAAATTATTCGCTTTTTTACTTTTCTTAACATCTACACCTACATCATTCTCCTCTAAAGGTATAGGCGCTTCTGATAAAGCAATTTCTAGTACCTGATCTATCCACTTGACCGGCTTAATATCTAAAGCGTCGACTATCTTATCAGGTATTTCCGTTAAATCTTTTTTATTCTCATCAGGAATGATAACTGTTTTGATACCACCACGCAGTGCCGCAAGTAATTTTTCTTTTAAACCACCAATTGGCAATACTTCTCCACGTAAAGTTATCTCACCAGTCATAGCAACTGAAGATCTTACTGGTATATCCGTTAACGCCGAAATCATAGCTGTACACATACTAATACCTGCACTAGGACCATCTTTTGGCGTTGCACCCTCAGGCACATGCACATGAATGTCTTGACACTCATAGAAATCTTCAGCTATACCTAATGCGCTAGAACGACTGCGTACAACTGTTTTTGCCGCATGTACCGACTCTTTCATTACGTCTCCAAGCTGCCCTGTATGAGATAGCACGCCTTTACCCGGCACAACAGCGGCCTCAATAGTAAGTAGTTCACCACCTACTTGAGTCCAAGCTAAACCCGTTACTTGGCCTACCTGATCATTTTCTTCAGCCATACCATAGCGGAAACGTCTTACGCCTAAGTAATCTTCAATATTTTCAGGCGTAATCTCTACAGTTTTAACATCATCTTTATGCAACAGTACTTCTTTAACAACTTTTCGGCATAACTTAGACATTTCTCTTTCTAAATTACGTACACCTGCTTCACGTGTATAGTAACGAATAACTTCTCTAATCGTTTCATCATTAATTTTTAATTCATTTTCTTTAATGCCGTTATTCTTCTTTTGCTTAGGCAATAAATAACGAATAGCGATATTAAGTTTCTCTTCTTCTGTATAACCCGAAAGGTTAATCACTTCCATACGGTCAAGTAAGGGTGCAGGTATATCCATACTGTTTGCTGTAGCAACAAACATAATATCAGACAAATCAAAGTCTACTTCTAGGTAGTGATCATTAAATGAATTATTTTGCTCAGGATCTAGAACCTCTAGCAACGCAGAAGATGGGTCACCACGAAAATCCGTAAACATCTTATCTATTTCATCAAGCAAAAATAATGGGTTACGCGTGCCTATTTTAGATAAGTTCTGCATGATTTTACCAGGCATAGAACCAATATACGTTCTACGGTGACCACGAATTTCTGCTTCATCACGCACACCACCTAAAGCCATGCGTGTAAATTTACGATTAGTAGCACGAGCTATAGAACGACCCAAGGATGTTTTACCCACGCCAGGAGGACCAACCAAACATAAAATTGGACCTTTCAATTTACGCACGCGCTGCGTAACCGCTAAGTACTCTAAAATGCGCTCTTTAACTTTATCCAGACCATAATGGTCTTCAGCTAAAACTTTTTCGGCTGCAGGCAAATCATTGCGGATTTTGCTACGCTTTTTCCAAGGCAAACCCAAGAGCGTTTCAATGTAGTTACGCACTACTGTTGCCTCTGCAGACATCGGCGACATCATTTTTAATTTATTTAATTCAGACTCAGCTTTTTCCGTAGCCTCTTTATGCATGCCAGATTCATTCACTTGCTTAATCATGGCTTCAATTTCATTAGGCTCTTCACCCATATCGCCAAGTTCTTTTTGAATAGCCTTCATTTGCTCATTCAAATAATACTCGCGCTGGCTTTTTTCCATCTGCTGCTTAACACGGCCACGAATACGTTTTTCTATATTCAATAAATCCAGCTCACCTTCAATAAGCGCAATTAAAAACTCTAAACGATCTCTTGAAAATCGCATTTCTAACAGCTTTTGCTTATCTTCAAGCTTTAATGACATTTGCGCAGCAATAGAGTCGGCCAACCTTGAAGCTTCATCCATACCTGCTAAAGAGGTAAGAATTTCAGGTGGGATTTTTTTATTAAGTTTTACGTATTGCTCAAACAGGCTAATAATAGAACGGCTTAATACATCAAGTTCTTTTTCATTAACTTCATCGCCCTCATCCCATATATCTGCTTCGGCTGAGAATAAGCATTCATTGTCTTCTATTTGTTGTATGGCAACACGTTGGTTACCTTCAACTAATACTTTAATCGTGCCATCTGGCAACTTAAGCAACTGTAAAATAGTAGCAAGCGTACCGACTGTATGAATATCGTCAATTGTAGGCGAATCTATTTCCGCACTTTTCTGCGCGACCAATAAAATTTGTTTATTGTCATTCATTGCACGTTCTAGTGCTTCAATAGATTTTTCTCTACCCACAAACAAAGGTATCACCATATGTGGGTAAACAACGACATCACGCAAGGGTAATAATGGAATCATAATAAGCTACCGTTAGTTAAGCTTAAAAAACACAAAAATGTATTTCTTTGAAAATTGGATTTAAGCACCAGTACGTTATTCTTCTGTTGCCGTCTTCTTAAATTCAGTATTCGATTCGTAAACTATGTAAGGTTTCGCATCGCCCAATATCACGCCACCATCAATAACTACTTTACTAACATTTTCATCAGAAGGTAATTCATACATAGTATCAAGTAGAACATTCTCTAATATTGTGCGTAAACCACGTGCTCCCGTTCGCCTTTCCATAGCTTTCTTCGCAATTGCATCGTAGGCATCTTTGCGAAATTCAATTTCAACATTTTCCATTTCAAACAAACGTTGAAACTGTTTAACAATTGCATTTTTAGGCTTAGTTAATATTTCGACTAAGGCCTCTTGATCCAACTCTTCCAATGTTGCAACCATAGGTAAGCGACCAACAAACTCAGGAATCAAACCATATTTAACCAGATCATCTGGCTCAACTTCATGCAAAGTACTACCAACCGTCAGTTTCTCTTCTTTAGGCCTAACAGTCGCACTAAAACCAATTCCACTCTTCTCTGAACGATCACGAATAACGCGATCTAAGCCAGCGAATGCACCACCACATATAAATAGTATATTGGATGTATCGACTTGCAAAAATTCTTGTTGTGGGTGTTTACGACCACCTTGAGGTGGTACTGAAGCAACAGTACCTTCAATTAACTTCAATAAAGCCTGTTGTACACCCTCACCAGAAACATCACGCGTAATTGATGGGTTGTCAGCTTTGCGTGAAATTTTATCAATCTCGTCTATATAAACGATACCTGTTTGTGCTTTTTCAACATCGTAGTCACATTTTTGCAACAACTTCTGAATAATATTTTCAACATCTTCACCAACATAACCCGCTTCAGTTAATGTCGTTGCATCAGCAATAGTAAAAGGCACATTCAATAAACGCGCGAGCGTTTCAGCGAGTAATGTTTTACCTGAACCTGTTGGGCCTATCAATAGGATATTACTTTTAGATAACTCAATATCATCATCTTTAGTACGAGACTGTAAACGTTTGTAATGGTTGTAAACCGCTACAGATAAAACTTTTTTGGCACGACTCTGGCCAATGACATAGTCATTAAGAATATTATTAATTTCTTTTGGCTTAGGAAGCTGATGAAACTCGCTAGACTCTTGCTCATCTAGCTCTTCACGAATAATGTCATTACATAAATCAACACATTCATCACATATAAAAACGGAAGGACCGGCAACCAATTTGCGCACTTCGTGCTGGCTTTTGCCGCAAAACGAACAATAGAGTAGTTTATTGTTATCTTGATTACGTTCGTCACTCATATAATTCTATACCTTAAATCTACCTATATCGGACTAAATCAGCCCCAAAAGGCGATAATTTCTTATTTAAATCACATTTATCTAGCAATATATCACTAAAAACCATACTGTTAAACGCCAGCCGATAAAAAAGCTTTTATTTTCTATCGACGAGCATTATGGTTTATCTAGCAATATTCATGACAAAAGTGTTTTTATCCTAATTTATTTTCACTAGGCTTCGCTAGAGGCATCTTGGTGACGCTTATCAATGACATTATCAATTAAGCCATAGTCTTCCGCTTCTTTGGCTGACATAAAGTTATCTCTTTCTGTGTCACGTTGCACATCAGCAATATCTTTACC
>JAHDBX010000016.1 GCA_020630145.1 Gammaproteobacteria bacterium
GGGAAGGTTATCTACGGTTTATATAGACCAACTGATGCCGCGTTAGTTTCAGTCTTTTTTGCCGGCGCATAAGCATGGCCAGCATCAGCAAGTTTTTTCAGGTAGTCTTCCCATAAGCTGTCTTTCTGGGTAGCTAATTCGTATAAGTAGTCCCAAGCATATAGACCGGAATTATGCCCATCACTAAAAACTAAACGCACAGCATAATTGCCAACCGCCTCAATATTGTTAATTTCAACGCGCTGTTTATTTAACTGCAAAACTTCTTGACCCGGCCCATGCCCTTTCACTTCTGCCGACGGTGAATGCACACGCAAAAACTCACTCGACAAGCTGGCTTTAATACCATCATCAAACGCGATATCAAGTATATTGGATTGACGATGTAACTTTAGCTCTGATGGTATTGGCATAATATCCTCTTGCTTACAAGATAAAGCGGCTTAGATCCTGGTCTTGTGTCAACTCTTCTAAGTGTTGGTTAACATAGTCGGCATTCACAATAACTTTCTTATCTGCTAAATCAGATGCATCATACGAAATAGTTTCTAATAAGCGTTCCATCATAGTATGCAAACGTCGCGCACCTATATTTTCAGCACTATCATTAACCTGCCATGCCAACTCTGCAATACGTCGCACACCGGTTTCATCAAAATCCAGATCGACATCTTCTGTTTTTAATAAGGCCGTATACTGATCTGTTAAGGCATAATCAGGCTCGGTTAATATGCGTTCAAAATCTGCCGCGCTTAGCGCCTGAAGCTCTACACGTATCGGTAAACGGCCTTGTAGTTCTGGCACTAAATCTGAAGGTTTAGAAAGGTGAAAAGCACCCGAAGCAATAAACAAAATATGATCTGTTTTAACTGCACCATATTTGGTTGTGACTGTGCACCCTTCTACAAGTGGTAATAAGTCACGTTGCACACCTTCACGAGATACATCAGCACCGGCACCGTCACGGCGTGTAACTTTATCAATCTCATCAATAAACACGATACCGTTTTGCTCAGTATCATGCAGCGCTTGTAATTTTATTTCTTCATCATTAACAAGTTTTGCTGCTTCTTCATCTATCGCTGCACGTAAAGCGTCTTTCACTTTCATTTTGCGTGTACGCTTTTTATCGGAAGACATGTTTTGAAACATACCTTGCAACTGATTTGTCATTTCCTCCATTCCAGGAGGCGCCATTATTTCAACCCCAATAGGTTTCGCAGAAACCTCAAACTCAATCTCTTTATCATCAAGGTCGCCTTCGCGTAATTTTTTACGAAACTTTTGACGTGTTTCATTATCACTTGGCTCTTCATCACCAAAGGCATGTTTTGGCATGGGTAACAATACATCCAAGATACGATCTTCAGCTGCATCTTCGGCATGCGCTTTAACTTTGTTCATCGCTGTTTCACGTGCGTTAGTCACCGCGACATCAACAAGATCTTTAACAATTGAGTCAACTTCTCTACCAACATAACCCACCTCTGTAAACTTTGTCGCTTCAACTTTTACAAAAGGTGCATTCGCTAGCTTCGCTAAGCGGCGGGCTATTTCTGTTTTACCCACACCGGTTGGGCCAATCATTAAAATATTTTTAGGTGTAATTTCTGCAGCCATACTGTCATCTAGCTGCATACGGCGCCAACGATTACGTAAAGCAATCGCAACGGCACGCTTGGCTTCGCTTTGGCCGATTATGTGTTTATCAAGTTCTTGCGCAATTTCTCTTGGTGTCATATTCGCTGACATATTTGTTCTCTTTAATTTGGGTATAGGTGTGAAATAAGATACAGAATAAACTGTGTGACAGGCTATTAAGCTTTAATCAATATCCAAGGTTTCGATGGTGAAATTATGATTCGTGTAAACACAAATATCACCGGCTATGCCTAAACCTTTTTCAACGATATCTTTAGCTGAAAGCTCTGTATTATCAATCAAGGCCATGGCTGCAGCTTGTGCATAGTTACCACCCGAACCTATTGCTATTACATCATGTTCTGGCTCAATAACATCGCCATTACCTGAAATAATAAGTGAAGCTTTTTTGTCAGCGACTGATAGCAG
This sequence comes from Gammaproteobacteria bacterium, assembly GCA_020630145.1. Taxonomy (GTDB): domain Bacteria; phylum Pseudomonadota; class Gammaproteobacteria; order HTCC5015; family HTCC5015; genus JAHDBX01. Next base: position 2,071 of record JAHDBX010000016.1, read on the forward strand.
AGCCTCTAAGTTACGTAATGCTCTGTCTGTACGCCATTCTTTCGCAAGCTCAACCGCGGCTCGAACTAACTGACCACTGTACATTTCTAACTTGCCTTCAAACTTTTCAAACAAGGTAAACGCATCGGCTGTTGCACCCGCAAAACCAGCTAGCACTTGTTCGTTATATAGGCGCCTTACTTTGCGCGCATTACCTTTCATAACTGTATTGCCAAGGCTGACTTGGCCATCGCCACCTATAACCACTTGGTTACCGCGACGAACGGATAAAATTGTTGTACCGTGGAAGTTTTCCATAATGCTTTTTTTAAGTTAAGTAGACACAATAATTAAGGGCGATTTGATACTTTTCAAGCGTTAGCTTGCATTAATGTCGAGGTATTAATGTACGATATATCTGGGTTCACGCTTTTCCAGTGCTGATTTCTTTGCGGAACCTCCACGGGGATTATTTTTCTTATCAGGTGAAATCAAAGCTATGCCCGTATTATGTCCATTGACTTGAATCCATTCGTCTTTTTTACAGCCTCGTATACCAAAAGGCGGGGTAAGGTTTAAGGCGGCAAAAGCCTTATCTAAATATGTCTGCTGGCCTTCATCGTTCCAGTTAACTCGCACAGGATAGTTAACCTGTATATTACCCAACTGCTGACTATTCGCCAGTTGCGTTGCATTTTGCATAGACTGAATAAGCTTTTCTATTTGTGTAGTCATGCGTTTGCGAATAATACTTTGCTCAGACTGCAATTGCTGCAAAGATAAGTACTCAGCAATAGGTGTCATCCGCTGCACTTCACGGGCTATATATTCGGCTTCATCGGTTAAAGGCCGACCATCTGCCAAGCTCGTTTGGCGATTGGTATCAATAATGGGCTTATCAGCGGTAATTGGACCTGCATCAACCACCCATTCACCATCAATAAGCTCAGGTAAACTCAAATTTTGTAGGGACAGCTCATAACGAACCGTTGAGGGGAATATAACCAGTATTTCAGGTGAAAAATCATGCCAGTGAATGCGCTCTGGGCAAGTGCGGTACCATGTCACCATATCTCGTTCGTGCTCAATAACCGTATCGTCTTGCATATTTGCAACCAATGAGGTCATTAAAACCGGTGGCTCTTCAAAATAGGTTTTACCGAACCACGCGCCCGCACCCACTAAGCCAATAGCAAGCAATAGGCCTAGTAGAATGCGCATAACTTATTTAACGTTAAAGCGGTTGGTAAAGTACACTCCTGTTGCATTGGCACTAGCATCACCATAACTAATAAAGTCTAAGGATAGACCAATCTCTCGTGCTTTGCTGATGCGGTAGGCAAATTGGCCGGTAAGACCTAAAGACAAGCTCTCGCTCACATTGCCCGCAGGGCTCGATTTTGCATTTAAATGTATTGTTGGCCCGCCACCAAAGACAAACTTGGCTCCCTGCTGCATATACAAGGCATTAACAGGAATAGCCGAGATCGTACCTGTACCATTATCAGCACGTAAAAAGCCATATTTGTAGCCTACTGAAAAACGTAAGAAACGTTTACTTTGGTCGGAAAACCGCGCATCACGCCCATAAGTAAAGGTAAATGCACTACCCGCTTTTAATTCATCACCGGCACTCGTACTCTCTACAGCATCACCACCAAGCGCCCCAGATATTTTGAAAAAGTTTTTTCCGCCTTTGAATAGGCTACCTAAACTTACATCTTGAGCAAAAGAGAAGGTTGTAAAAAATAGTAAACTGATTGTTAAGATAACGCTTCGCAACATGCTTTTCCCTTGTTTTCGCTTATTTTCTATGCCGTACAGTACTATAAATGCATCGCTTAATAAAGCGCACTCCAGCACATTTTACTGATCATCTATTTTATTTTTTAGATTTGCTGCTGCTTGCTCTTGGATGTGACGAATCATACACTTTGGCCAAATACTGAAAATCAAGGTGCGTATACACTTGTGTAGTACTGATATCAGCATGCCCTAGCAATTCCTGCACTGCGCGCAAGTCACGAGATGATTCAAGCATATGTGTAGCAAAGGAGTGCCTGAGCATATGCGGGTGCACTGATTGATCTAGGCCTTTTTTTTGCGCATGCTTTTTCAAGCGCATCTGCACTGTTCTTACAGTTAAGCGTAGACCTTTTTCATTAATAAAAACGGCTCCACCCTTATCTGCCCGGCTATCTACATGGCTATCTTCTGTGAGTGCATGATTTTTACGTATATGCAGCCATGCCTGCAAAGCCTCAACAGCATAACGCCCTATAGGCGCTATACGCGTTTTATTACCTTTGCCCAGCACACGTAATGTAAGGTCAGTAAAATTTATATCATTCACATCAAGCGATATAAGTTCACTAATACGCAAACCCGCAGAATATAGCGTTTCAAATAAGGCTTTATCCCGCAATGTTTTAAAGTCATCGCCTTTTATATCAAGCAACTGACTAATACTTTCTGCAGCAATAACTTTAGGTAACTTCTTATGGTCTTTCGGTGCGGCAATATCCAGTGCAGGATTATGCTCACAGACTTTATGTTTAACTAAGTAGTGGTAAAAGCTACGTACAGCAGATAAACGCCTAGAAATTGTTTTACTTGCTAGATTACGTTTTTTACAAGCAGCGGCATAGAGACGAATATCATGATTATGCAATTCGCCAAGTGTGTTATCTTGCAAAGCAAGTTGCGCAAAATCTTGCAGATCACGTCGATAGGCAGACAAGGTGTGCGCAGAATAATTTTTCTCTATTTGTAAAGTATGTAAAAACTGTTTTAAAAGCGATTCAAAATTTGAGTCTTCTACAGTCATACTTAACTATGTAAATGGGCTACCAGTGCACTGCTGATTAAATCGCCAATATGTGACAAAAACAATAAACCTTTGTCATCAGAAAAGCGCTGCGCATCGATACTACCCAGCATTAACACACCTAGATGTTGTACACTTTTAAGCGGCAACATAGCAGCTGAATTTACTTGATCTAAATGTTCAACAAAAAAGTACTCGATATATTCTTCACTTAATTTTCCACACATAGGCTTATTAAGTGTAAAGAACTCGGCAAACAAATCACTTTCTGTTTGCTCATCAATCACTAACAACATATCGTCTGTTATATCGCTCAACATACGCATAGAAACAAAATCAATCTTAAAAACGTCGCGCATAACATCTTCAGTTAATGCCAGCACATCTGAAACACTTCGCGTTTCCAATAGGTTACTTGCAAAGCCGTGTAACTGTGTACTTAATTGCTCATTGTCTCTAGCGATCTGTATCAGTTCATTTAACTTTGCTTCAAGGCCTTTGTTTTTGTCGCGCAACACTTGCACTTGCCTTTCAATCAATGAAACAGTATTACCGCTGTCCATATGTTTTAATTGCAGCTGTGCCAGTAGCTCAGGCTTGTTTAACAAGAAGTCTGGATGCTTTTCTAAATACTCTTCTATAGATGTCGCATCAAGAGTTTCTGTTTTTTGTTCAGCAGGTTGAGTCATAAAATATTTTATCTTTTAATTTAGTGTTATTTGACCATCAAAAACTAAAGCGGTAGGGCCTGTCATATACAAAGGCTGGTCATCACCTTGCCATTCTATTATAAGCTCACCCCCTAACAACTTCACACTGACTTTATCATTTAGCAAGTCCCATTTTTGCCCTACTGCTACAGCCGCACATGCTCCGGAGCCGCAGGCCAATGTTTCACCAGAGCCACGTTCAAAGACCCGCAATTGGATAGTTGCTCTATCAACTATTTGCATAAAACCCGCATTTACTTTTTCAGGAAAGCGTGAATGTGCCTCTATTTCGGGACCTTGGAATTGAACACGATCAGTACTGATATGGTTCACAAGAGTCACAGCGTGCGGGTTACCCATGGAGACGGCACCGATTTCTATTGTGCTATTTTGTAATGCTAGAGCATAACTTTTTGCTTCTTGCGCTGCTTCAAACGGTAAAGCCTCAGGTGCAAAGTTAGGCGCCATCAAAGAAACGCGAATCAAGTCATTTTCAACACGTTCTAACTCCATATCACCATTGACCATTTGCACACGTATGTGATTTTTCTGTGTTAAGCCACGATGTTGTACGAAGTGTAAAAAACAACGGGCACCATTACCACATTGCTGTGCTTCACTACCATCAGCATTATAAATACGATAGAAAAAATCATAATCTGGGTCAGATGATTTCTCAGCCATCAATAGTTGATCGCAGCCTACACCCAAATGGCGGTCGGCAATAAAAGCGATGTCACTTGCCTGCAAATTAATATCTTGGCTAATTGCATCAATAACAACAAAGTCGTTACCTAAACCATGCATTTTACTAAATTCGATTTTCATTTCTTATTCACAACCCTAAACCTAAGGCAATAGTTTTTCACCCTGCATTAAAGAAGCAATCGTTTCACGCGCGCGCACTTCATAAGCATTGCCACCATCAACCATGACTTCCGACACACGCGGACGGCTATTATAATTTGAACTCATGGTAAAACCATAAGCGCCACTTGAACGCACAGCAAGTAAATCATCTTGTGCAATCGCAAGCTGCCTGTCTTTACCTAAGAAATCGCCTGTTTCACAAACAGGCCCAACCACATCATACACTCTAGCATCCGCAGTTGGCGCCTCTGTTACGGTAACAATATCTTGCCATGCACTATATAACGATGGCCTAGCCAAATCATTCATCGCCGCATCAACAATAGCAAAGTGTTTACCATCACTGTCTTGCGCTAACTTTATATATTCAACTTTACTTAGCAAAATACCGGCATTACCGGCAATAGAACGCCCTGGCTCCATGAATACCGTAACATCTCTATCTTTTAATGCTTCGCTAATTGCACTCGTTAAAGCAGCAGGCTCCGGTGGGTTTTCATCGTTATAACGAATACCTAAACCACCACCCACATCGATATGGCGCAAAGTAATGCCTTCATCAGCAAGCTGATCTACTAAGATCAGCACCCGCTTCAAGGCATCAACAAAAGGCGTAATTTGAGTTAACTGCGAACCAATATGGCAATCTACGCCCACTATATCAAGGTGGCTCATGGCCGCCGCATTTTTATATACGTCTAATGCCCGTTGAATATCGATACCAAATTTATTTTCTTTTAAACCGGTAGAAATATAAGGGTGCGTTTGCGCGTCAACATCGGGGTTAACACGAATAGAAATAGGCGCCTGCATACCCATATCGGCAGCAATACTGTTAATACGCTCAAGTTCCGCTTCAGATTCAGCATTAAAGCAAGCAATACCTACGTCTAAGGCATATCGAATTTCTGCCGCTGTTTTGCCTACGCCAGAAAAAACGACTTTCTTTGGATCGCCGCCGGCTGCTAAAACACGATCTAGCTCGCCTTGCGAGACAATATCAAAACCCGAACCTAAACGGGCAAATACATTTAATACAGCCAAATTCGAGTTGGCTTTAACCGCATAGCAAATTTGATGAGCTTGAGCACCAAAGGCTTGATCATAAGCATGCCAATGCCGTTCTAATGTCGCACGCGAATAGATATAGCAAGGCGTACCAAACTCAGCGGCTATATCAGCAACTGCGACATCTTCAGCGTAAAGCTGACCATTCTTATAATTAAAAAAATCCATCGTCTATTATTGTTCTTTTTCGTTAATTTCAGTGTTATTTGCTGTTTTTTTGCTGTCATCTGGCAAATACAAGGCACCTTTATTACCGCAAGCGGCCAAAAGTAAGCAAGTAAGTATAATAAGTGGGACCAATTTCATAAAAAACACGCTAAATCATAATTTTGGGTATTATACCGACTATGACTATTAAAAATGAACAAACCGCGCTTTTAGATAGCGTGACTATTGAACCAACACAAGCTGCAAGTAGTACAGTGATATGGCTGCACGGCCTTGGTGCAGACGGGCATGACTTTGAACCCATTGTGCCACATATACAATTACCCTCTACTGCCGCTGTACGTTTTATCTTTCCTCACGCCCCCATACGCCCAGTTACCATTAACAATGGCTACGAAATGCGAGCATGGTATGACATTAGCAGCACCGATATAGCTGACCCTAAACGAGCGGATAAAGACACAATCAACTTATCGGTACAGCAACTGCGCGCTTTAATTTCAGTCGAAATAAGCAAGGGTATTCCAGCTGAACGCATTATTTTAGCGGGGTTCTCACAAGGTGGCGTTATTGCTCTGCAGGCCGCATTACAATTCGAGCATGCATTAGGTGGCGTTATGGTTTTATCATCATATATTGCTTTACAGCAACAACTAGAAACAAGCTTGCACGGTGCGAACAAAAATATCCCTGTATTTTTGGCGCACGGCCAACACGATACCGTACTACCCTTTGTGCTTGCCGAGCAGTCCAAAGCCTTACTGAATAAATGGGGTTATGATATTGAATATCACGACTATGCAATGGAACATAATGTTTGCCCTGAAGAAATTGTACACATTGGTCAATGGCTGTCATCATTACAGGCAATACAATGACAAGGTTTAACTTAGTATTACTGTATTTGTGCTTGGCTCTAGGCTATATCAATACAGCTACTGCCGATACGGTTGTGCTATTTGAAACGAATAACCCACGCACACCTGACACCATTCACATCAAAGATAGCAAAATTCGCTTAAGCAATGCTCAAGACCCCATTGTCACCTTATTCGATTATAAGTCGAAAAAACTAACCATGCTCAACCAAGATGATAAGACCTATTATCAAATCACTGAAAAAGGCCTAAAAAAAGTCGTTCGCAAACTTAAGCAATTACAAACCGAGCTAAAACAAGGCTTAAACCCTAAGCAACAAGCACAACTTGACAAGGTATTTAAAAAACAAGGCTTAGCTTTTAACAGTAATGCAGCACATCAGTCAGTAAAAAAAGTAAAAAGTAGCAATATAAAAGGCATTGATTGCGATGTGTATGTCACATTAATTAACAAGCAAGTAAATGGTACACACTGCATTGCCAGCGGCCGTTACATTGGCATTAATAGTGTTGATTTTAGAACGTACTTACATCTTATGTATTTTCTAAAACAGATTTCTTTTGGTTTAAACAATGTTGACCCTGCTATGCAAAATGGCTTTACCGGCATGCCTTTAGTGAGTTATGACGCGAAGGGAAATGTAATGAGCAAGTTTATCAGTGTGAGCTCACACAATATTGACAAACAGTTATTTACTATACCAAGCGAATATAGCAAGACTCATTAAGTACAACGGTAATATTTGACAAGGCCAAACAATAATTATACATTCAGATATTAAATTATATTTTTATATAGCTATGCGTATGGAGCATATTATGAAGTACTTATTACTGGCCATTGCTTTTGCTTCTTTTTCTGTACATGCTCAAGAATGGACGCCTAACGACGGCAATAATATAAAAGAAGTGACTCGTGATGCTGACGGCAACCTTTATTTATCACTTGAAGGTTTTGACTTTTCAGGCTGTACCAATACTGACAGCGCAATCATTCCAGTCGACCAAGCCGGTTTTAGAAAAATATCCAGTATTCTAGATGCCGCTAAAATTTCCTCTAGACCTATCCGTGCATCTTTTGATGGTTGCAAAGACGGTTATTCGGTTATCCAACAAGCTTATATGCTATAAATTTTAGCAATATACCCAAAAAGCCAGCTACTAAACCGGCTTTTTATGACTAAGTATTAACGCTAAACTACCAAGGATAACGCAAGTGACGGCGTTTACTTATCTGAACAGCATAAACTGTTGTGGTACCACTTACCTCGTTAGCAACAACTAACAAAGGCTTACCATTTGGGCTATGTTTAGCAGCAATAAAAACTAAGCCTTCAGGCGCAACATCACCTGCTGTGCCTAGATCTATATCACCTTCTAGGTTAGTATTATTAACATATTCAACAAAGTAAGGTGAGTAAGGGTTACTAACGTCGTAAACCATAATACCGCCGGTACGTTCTAAACCAATAAACGCATAAGTATGCTTACCTATTTTGCCTAAGGTTAATGCTTCTGGCTCTGCACCTTTATCGTCACTGCGTTTATCATTAGCATTAAATAAATCTGGTGAAATCGCAGCCGTTATGCGAGCAAAATCTGAACCACTATCGTAAACAATTTTACCTGTTGTCATATTGAAAATAGAGAATGAACGGCCGCCGTAAGCATAAATCTGATCCACATCGCCATCACCATCAAGATCACCATTTACAATTGTTGTTTTTAAACGTCCCAATTCCTCTTCATCCTGAATAGCAGGATAAACATCCAGAATACTTTTATCTAAGATTAAATCACTTACACGACTTTCTTCTGAGAAACCATCGTAATCACGCGCATCACCTTCGTTCGCAGTAAGCACATATGTTTCGCCATTAAATTCATACGCAGCAATCGAGTCTGGCTGATAAAAACCTAAAACAGGTACAGGGCGAATATTAACGTCATCATCTTTATCACTAGCATCTATAGCTGTTTGAATAGTGTTGTAATTCTTAGCCCCTAAACCAACAATATCGGTTACTTGTGCTGATGCTAAATCAACAACCGCTAAAGCATTGTTTTCTTGCAAAGCAACATAAGCCGTAGATGAGTCAGCTGATATAGCAACATATTCAGGCTCAAGATCTTGTGCTACTGTTGCATTCGGACCAAAGATACGTACAGAATCATCCAGCATCACATTGTTATAAGCACTGAAACCCGCCTCAACAACATCAACCTGCGAAAGATGCTTAACTGGCTTATTAACATGAATCACACTAACCGAACCCTCAGGATCAACCGTATAATCATCATTAGGCTCAGCCTCATTAGCAACGACGAGCTTGGAGCCGTCTGGCGAGAACGTTAGCATATCAGGCAAAAAACCCACCTCAAGGCTATTTAAAAATTTACCGTAGCGACTAAAGAAAACAACCTGACCTTTAACATCACCCTCATCAGCGGCAGCGGCCACAGCAACAACACCTTTTGAAACGGCAACACTGTTTGGTTCACCATATGGCGTTAAATCAAGTGAAAATAACTTATGCGGACGACGCGGATTGCGAATAGATAATACATCAACACTTTGATCTTTAGCATTAGTTACAAATACGCGTTTACTATATTTATCATAAGCCACAATTTCAGCAGCGCTCTCATCAATCAAGCCACTTTCATAAGTACCAAGTTTTTGTAACGTAATGCTGGATACACTTTGCTTTAATACCTTATTGTGCCCAAAGCCTGCTATTGCTGCAGAACAAACAGCAAGTAAAGCACCGCTAAGAAAAAATGATGCTATTTTCATCATACACCTACCTTTATAAAATCGGTTTAAAAATTGTTGGCCAATGCTATAGTAGGGAAATGACACTTTGATGAATTGACAGCTAAAGAAGCTTATATGGGGGAGAGTACAGCAATGAAAAAAGAAACTATATCGATCCACGCGGGTTACGAAACGGATCCAACAACAAAATCAGTAGCCGCGCCTATTTACCAAACCGTAGCTTATGAATTCGATAATGCCCAGCATGGCGCCGACTTATTCAACTTAGCAGTACCGGGTAATATTTATACACGAATTACTAACCCAACTAACGATGTATTAGAGCAACGCGTTGCAGCACTTGAAGGCGGCATTGCCGGACTAGCGGTTAGTTCAGGTATGGCTGCCATTAATTATGCTATTTTAAATATTGCATCTGCTGGTGACAATATCATTACCACACCACAGCTGTACGGTGGTACTTATACATTATTTGCACACGAACTGCCTAGACTCGGTATAGAAGTGCGTTTTGCGGCAAGCGACAGCGCTGAAGACATTAATAAACTGATTGATGATAAAACCAAAGCTGTTTACTGCGAAACCGTTGGTAACCCAGCGGGTAATATTGTTGACCTAAAAGCAATAGCCGATGCAGCCCACGCTAAAGGCGTTGCTGTTATTGTTGACAATACTGTTGCAACACCTATTCTCTGCAACCCTATTGAACATGGCGCAGATATTGTGGTGCACTCATTAACAAAGTTTATGGGCGGACACGGTACGACCATTGGCGGCATCATTATTGACTCAGGTAAATTCCCATGGGCAGAAAATGCCGCTCGCTACCCTGGTTTAAACACACCTGAACCTGCGTACCATGGCGTTGTATATACTGAAGCCTTGGGACCGGCGGCTTATATTGGTCGAGCACGCACTGTGCCGCTACGTAATACCGGTTCAGCAATTTCACCAATGAGTGCATGGCAAATTATGCAAGGCATCGAAACGCTATCTTTACGCATGGAACGTCACTGTGAAAATGCTATGGCCGTTGCAGAATACCTGAATCAACATCCAAAAGTAGAGTGGGTTAAGTTTGCTGGCTTACCTAGCGATAAATTTAATAAGCTCGCGCAGCAATACCTTGGAGGAAAAGCCAGTGCATTAATGACGTTTGGCATTAAAGGCGGCTTCGACGCTGGCGTTAAATTTTACGATCAACTTGGCATGATTAAACGTTTAGTCAATATTGGTGATGCAAAATCTTTAGCTTGTCACCCTGCTTCGACTACACACCGTCAAATGACAGAAGCCGAGCAATTGCTTGCTGGTGTCACACCGGAAACGATTCGTTTATGCGTAGGCATAGAGCATATCGATGATATCATTGCCGATTTAGAACAGGCTTTTGCTATTGTATAAGCTGAGATAAATAAGTACAGTTGTAGAAAGAGGCAATATATGTTGCCTCTTTTTTTAACGCAATAAAGCATGACACTATATGCCAGCAGAATTATTAAAAACACGTAGCCAATGGCAAGACATTCAGCAAGTCAAACGTGCACTTCTTCCTATACAGGCAAATAACAATCTATATGACACAGCATCATTAACTGAAAAAGTAAAAGCAATGTGCACACAGCATGACAATGCCCCATTTTCTGTTGTTGTCATCAATGAGACTGAGCATAAACCCACTATCAACGAACAGCGCCATTTACGCATGCGTAACGGTCTTTACGCACGCATAAGAGAAATTTACCTTTGCTGCGGCGACAAAAAAGTTATCTATGCCCGCAGCATCATACCTATTAGCACTTTACAGGGTAAACAGCGGCAAATTAAGTTTTTGCGTAACCGTTCACTAGGCTCATACTTATTTAGCGATCGCAGCCTTAAGCGAGAAATTACGCAAATAGCCAAAGCACAATTAAAAAATAATACTATTTGGGGAAGGCGCTCCGTTTTTTATGTTG
>JAHDBX010000017.1 GCA_020630145.1 Gammaproteobacteria bacterium
AATTTTGCTTATAAAAATTTATTGCGTACGAATAAAGTCAATAACGTTATATGAACCACTGCATGAATTTGATGTAAGTTTAATTTCTTTCTTAGCTGCAAAAGCCATATAAGCAAGACTTACAATATTTTTGCCAGCATCAGTTGCTGTATCAGTACTAGATAACATATACCAAGCTTCATTAGCACCACAATTATTAGCATCCTCATTATTGTCTACGCGAATAAAGAAGCGCCCATCACGTGCTGCTTCAACATAAATAATATCAGTCCAGTTTGTTGATGCGGCATAACTTGTAGACAATGAACATAAGCTAAGCATGGCTATTATGGTTGTGATATAAATTTTCATTGAGGTATCCTTTAAATTAGACATTAATTATTTAGTGCTACCATCTTCGTTAAAATTTTGATGATACGACAAAGCCGTTGCCACTTCATTTTTAGAACCCATAATAACACCCACACGTTGATGCAAGCCCTCAGGCTGTATATCCATAATACGTTTATAACCTGTCGACGCTACACCGCCGGACTGTTCAATAATAAAGCCCATGGGGTTGGCTTCATATAATAAGCGTAACTTGCCGACTTTACTTAGGTCTTTATGATCACGTGGATACATAAAAATACCGCCACGACACATCACGCGATACAGCTCAGCTACCATTGAGGCAACCCAGCGCATATTATAATTTTTATGTAGTGGCCCTTCTTCGCCCGCTATACAATCAGCAATATAGTTTTTTACAGGCGCTTGCCAATGACGCTGGTTCGATGCATTAATCGCAAATTCTTTTGTATCAGCAGGTAGCTGAATATTTTCTACCATTAACATAAATTCGTTACTGTCTTTTTCCAAAACAAACTCGTGCGAACCCTGCCCAGTTGTAAAGAGCAATATGGTACTCGCACCATAAGTACAATATACAGCGGCCAATTGCTCGCTACCCTTTTGCAAAAAGTCCTCATCAGCGATGCTGTCTTTTTTAGGCGCAGCCAATACAGATACAATCGTACCCACAGCAATATTAACGTCGACATTTGATGAACCATCTAAAGGGTCAAACACTAACAAAAAATCACCTTTATCTTTATCAGCAGGAATAGCATAGTGATGATCCATCTCTTCAGATGCCATGCCAGCTAATAAGCCAGTGTCTTGCATATGTTCAATCAAGATGTCATTGGTAATGATATCGAGCTTTTTTTGCTCTTCACCCTGTACATTGGTATTACCTGCCTGCCCCATTACACCTAAAAAAGGTCCGCGCTGAACCGTATCAGCTATAATTTTGCAGCTTTCAGCCACTTCTACCAATAATCTTGCCAGTTGTGTTTCAGTGTTTTGCTTAGCTAAGAAATCAGCCAATGTAATTGCAGACATGCTTTATCCGTACAGTTTCAAGGGGCTATAGAATAACATTTTTGCTTATCTTTGTATTCTGCCATTGTAGTCATAGATTGTATTCAGGCATAATTCGATGATGCTGCAATTCGACCATATAAGTAAACGCTATCCACAAGGGCACGATGCCCTACGTGATATTAATTTCCATATGCCCAAAGGCAGCATGGCATTTTTAACTGGGCACTCTGGCGCAGGTAAAAGCACCTTCTTAAAATTAATTACGGCGATTGAACGAAGTTCACGCGGACAGTTAATTGTAAATGGCATGAATGTTTCCAAAATAAACAGCTTTCGCATTCCATACTTACGTCGCCAAATCGGCATTATCTTTCAAGACCATCAGCTTTTGAACGACCGAACTGTATTTGATAACGTGGCCTTACCTTTAATTATTGCAGGCTACAGACACCGAGAAGTCAGTCGCCGGGTGCGTGCTGCACTGGATAAAGTCGGTTTACTACATAAAGAAAAAGCCATGCCAATCACACTATCGGGTGGAGAACAACAACGCGTAGGTATAGCCCGCGCAGTTGTTAACAAGCCGCCTTTGTTACTAGCTGATGAGCCCACGGGTAATTTAGACCCCGAACTTTCGCGTGAAATTATGCAGTTATTCCAAGATTTTAACGACGTTGGCGTGACTGTTTTAGTCGCTACTCACGACATTCACTTAATTAATACGCTCTCATATCCTCAAATTGCCTTAAAAGATGGGCAACTTGCGCGTAACGATTTTGCATAAATACTGATATGACTAAAGCAGATCAACAAACCAGCTCACCTTCATTTACAACCCGCGTGGGTTCTTATGGTATTAGCCATGCACGCACATTACTCAGCAGCCTTGGGCGCTTATATCAGCATAAACTGGCAAGCATAATGACTATTGCGGTTATTGCTATCGCACTCGCTCTGCCAACTGGTTTTTATGTGCTACTAAAAAATGCAGGGCAGTTAAGCGGTAATTGGGATAGCCCGGCAAAAATATCCGCCTACTTACATGACAACATTACCAGCAAGGGCATGGCACAAATTGCCAATAAACTTAAGCAAGACACACGTATTGAAAACGTTGAAAGCATTAATGCCGACGAAGCACTAGCCGAATTTAAATTACTATCTGGCTTTGGTGAAGCATTAGATGCATTAAACGAGAACCCCTTACCTTCAGTCATTGTAGTTACACCTATTATTGACCCAGCCAAACCTGAAGCCGTTGAAAGCCTACGCCAAGAACTCGCCAACATAGAAGGCGTAGAACAAGCCAAACTCGACATGCAGTGGGTACAACGTTTGTTTGCCATCATGCGCATTGTTGAACGCGCCTTAATCGTAATAGCGGTGTTACTGGCCTTGGCCGTTATATTAACCATCGGCAACACCATACGTTTAGATATTCAAAGCCGCCGTGCGGAAATTGTTGTGCAAAAACTCATTGGCGCAACCAACGCTTTTATTCGCCGCCCTTTTTTATATACTGGCCTATGGTATGGTTTGCTAGGTGGCATTGCAGCATCGCTGCTTATCAGCATTAGCTTACAACTATTGAAAGAACCCGTGAAACAGCTCGCCGGTTTATATAGCAGCCAATTCACCTTAAGCTCTTTGAACTTTAGCTCAGCATTGCTTTTTATCTTACTTGCTATCGCACTAGGTTTATTAGGTTCATGGCTGGCTGTGAGTAAACACTTAAAAGAAATTGAACCAAAGTAAGTCAGGCAATTAAGTCTTGAAGATATGCAGGCAAAACCTCGCCCGCTTTACCATAAATATGCTCATCAAAAACAGACTCAACAGCCGAAGGTTCTAAATTAACCTCCACTGTATGCGCACCATAACGTTTTGCTTCGGCAACAAAGCCTGCTGCAGGGTATACATTGCCCGAAGTACCAATCGATATAAAATAATCGCAGCAACTTAAGGCTTCATAGATACGCTCCATTTGCAAAGGCATTTCACCAAACCAGACGATATGCGGCCGCAAGCTTCCTGGCCGTGAACAGCACCTGCATATGCTCTGGCTATCTAAATCTTTTTGTAATGCAAACACTTGCCCAGAATGCACACACTGCATTTTTAATAGTTCGCCATGCATATGCACAATATTTTTTGAGCCCGCGCGCTCATGGAGGTTATCGATATTTTGAGTAACGAGTAGAAAATCACTTTGCGTAGCAAGTAGAGCTTGTTCAAACTGCGCTAGCGCATGATGTGCCGGATTAGGCGCGATCTCAGGCGAGAGGAGTTGGCGCCGACGTTCGTTATAAAACGTTTGCACTAATTCCGGGTTGGCTGCAAAGCCTTCTGGCGAAGCAACATCTTCTACCCTATGGTTTTCCCATAAGCCATCAGCAGCACGAAAAGTTTGAATGCCTGACTCGGCAGAAATACCCGCTCCAGTTAATACAACAACACGCTTCACTTTACTCACCCTTGCTCGCACAATAGTCCAACATTACGCGATTATTAGCAGTAGGCTTATCTAGCCATGTCAGCACATCAGAAAATGTATCTTGTGCTTCTAGGTCACGCGTTAGCATATGATAGCCACCTTGGTAGTGATTGAACTGCCATGTATGTGCTTGCTCATGAATATGCCCAACAGCCTGACAAATAGGTTTTTTAGGAATAATTTGGTCATTAGCACCATATAGCAACAACGCATTTTTAGCGGATACCTTATTATCTTTCGAGGCTGCCAAGGCAGCATCCATTAAATTGGTTAAGCCATAGATTGCATCAACACGTGTCCCTTTAATAAATAGAGGGTCACGCCCATTAGCAATTAAAGCCTCGCGGTTATTTGAGGCGACGCGCTTAATACCTTTGCCTGTTGGCTTCCAACCCGGAAATGTACGCAATGTTAACCATAAAGCCGCACGTTGATACCAGGGCTGCGTTGTACGCCCCCAAACGGCAGGCGCGAACAGTATATAGCCCGCTACGTCTGGCAAGCTGTATTGCTGCATAGTCGTCATCACAACCGCGCCGCCCATGCTTTCACCTACAACATATAAAGGCACGTCAGGATATTTTTCTTTTAGTAGGCGTGACCATGTTTGCAAATCACTTTGTAGCTTGCCATTAGCTGGCCAAACACCCGTATATTGACTGCGTCCAAAACCACGCTGATCATAGGCATAACAATGTTTATTATGCTGCGCCATATATTCGCAAAAACCCGTAAATGCATTGCTATAGTCATTAAAGCCATGTACGGCAACAAATACAGCATCAGGCAACTGTTCGCTTAATTTTGCAAAATAGGGCAAACGGTAACCGTCACGCATAATTGCCACCTCTTGCTCGAGCGATGGCTGCACAGATAAACCTGTAGGTGGCTGCACCTGCGGCCCACTGCATGCCGTTAGCAAAACTAAAAAGGACAAGACAAAATATTTATTCATCATCTATACTCACACCATGAGTAAAAATAAATTAAAAAATGAAAAAGCTTTAGTTAAAGAAGCCTTACGCTTAGGTGAAGCATACGGGGTAAAACGGGGTGTTGTAAAGTTTGAGCCCACGGATTCTGCCGATGACAAATTAGAATACATCTATCGTCTATTAGTGCATGACAAAATAATTCCACCTTTACCTCAAGTTGATATCAGTATTGGCAAAATCAAGCACCGCCTGGCACGTTGGGCTTTAGCTCAACTACCCGATGGGCACGAGCTAAAGTAGCACAAAGCTTATTTTATGACTTAAGTGTGGGTTACTCTGGCTTACTCTAGGCCAATAGACAAGTTTAATAAGTACGCTTTAATCTCATCGCGTACACGGCTATAGTGGACTAAGGCTTCATCTTCACTCAAGGCATTAGCAGCTAGCTTAGGTGGATCATCAAAGCCGTGATGTATGACTTGTGCATTACCTGAAAATACAGGGCACGTTTCGTGCGCATGTCCGCAAACGGTAATCACAAAATCAAACTCGACATCTAACTCATCCACCGTTTTACTGTAATGCTGTGATATATCTATGCCGATATCATCCATAACTTTTACGGCATTAGGGTTTAAGCCGTGCTTTTCAATGCCAGCTGAATAAACATCTACTTTACGCCCTAAAAAGTGTCGCCCTAAACCTTCAGCCATTTGACTACGACAAGCGTTACCTGTACACAAAAACAAGAGTTTAATTTTTCTAGCCATTATATTTTATTTATCTACCTAATCTATTGTTTAACGCCATTACTACTATCAAAGATATTCACTATTTATTCACTATTATCACAGCAGTCTTTACCTTGAATCCATTTACACCAAGGGTATGCTAGCACCATGCCTACTATGGGTGCAGCAATATATAACCATAGTGTACTTAGCTGCCATGACAATAAAGCCGGCCCAATTGAACGCGCCGGGTTCATAGATGCGCCGGTAACAGGCCCGCCAATCATCGCTTCCAAAGCGACTGTGCCACCTATAGCGATACCTGCTGTAATACCTTTTTCCATATGCCCAGTTGATACATTTAAAATAACCAGCATTAACAAGAAAGATAAAATAACTTCCATAACAAAGGCTTGCAGAATACTACCCGAAGGCATGGTTGCACCTAGGCCAATATGTTCAGGGAATAAAAAACGTAATATGGCAGCAGCGCAAATCGCACCGGCTAACTGGCTACCAATGTAAGGTAATATAAGTGCTTTATCTAGGCGGCCTGCACACCAAAACCCAATCGTAACAGCCGGATTAAAATGCGCACCAGAAATATTGCCCATCGCATAAATCATTGCCATAACAACTAAACCAAATACGAGCGAAACACCAAGGTGGCCTAAGCTACCACCATATAAATCATTAACGACAATAGCACCGCAACCAGCAAACACTAGCGCAAATGTACCTATCATTTCTGCAAAATAGCGATTTGTCATATTTGTAAAAACACGTTAAACGATGAAAGGGCTGTAAAATAAGAATGATAAATCATATTAGCTAATAAGTAATTGTTTTCTATCAAATTTGAGACATATTGTCATATTACTGTAAAACATTTATCTGCAATTTATGCTTCAGCATAAACAATGATAGACTATGCCTGACTATTTATATGATTGCTTCTTATGATTACAGCTAACAAATTCTCTGCAAAACGCATTATCAACATTCTATTTATAGCGGTGGTTATTCTATACGGCCTTTATTTAATGGACTTTATCGACTTTTCTCGGAAAGCCGACTATGCCATTTCAATACCCGCTGAGCAATTACAGGTAGAAAATGAGCCTGAGCTGAATGCTGCTTTAGAAAAAATTGAAATTGATGAAGAGGCTCTACGTGCTGCATTTCAACCACTAGGCTTAAGCCCGGCAGAATTTCAACAATTGATTCATATTGAGTTTACAGTAAATGTAAAAGCAACGAACTTACATAGTTTACAGCTAAACTTTTATAACAATGGCCAAAGTACTGTTGCACCTGAGGCCTATCATGCTTTTGCACAAAACGTACTAAATAGCATTACCCGTCAATAAGCTTTTACACATTGCTTAATGCAAGTGGAACTTATTAACGTGAAACCTTACAAAATACAATGCAACCCCCATACGGACTCGTATTATGAAAAACCGAAGCACCTTTTACTTAATAGCACTGCTAAGCGTATTTGTCAGCAATAGTGCACTGGCCAATGAACCTGTTAGCACCGCCTACTTCTCAAACAAAGCCATAGGCGGGCATGACACCATTGGCTATCATGGACTGCAACAAGGCGCAAAAGCAATCAAGGGCCAACAGACATACACAGCAACATGGAAAGGCGCAGAATGGCACTTTGTTTCTGAAGCACAAAAGCAAGCCTTTTTAAGCGATCCAACAAAATATGCACCTGCTTATAACGGCCACTGTGCCAATGCACTCAGCCTGGGCGAAGGCTTAATACCTACTAGCGGCAAACACTGGTTAGTACTAGACAAGCAACTCTATCTTTTCTATGCTGCGCGAGGCGTAAACCGGTGGCTAAGTGGCGACTACCAAGAATACAAGACAGAAGCCGACAAAGCTTGGCAAACTTTGGCAAATAATTAAAACCACCTTCAACCTTATCAACGAGCTTTGTTACACATGAAAGTATTATTAAGACGCATTTGTTCGACTTTACTCATTTTAATAGCGTGCAATGCTTCAGCACATAACGTAAAAATTGGCGACCTTATCATTAAACACCCTTATATTAATGAGACGCCACCAAGCGCAGTAGTCGCTGGCGGCTACCTAAGCATAAAAAATACTGGAAAAACAGATGTTCGCCTGTTGTCAGTGAATGCAAACTTTGCAGCTATGATACAAATACATCAAACCAGTATTAAAAATGATATTGCTCAAATGCAAGAAATGTCTGACGGTGTTGTTATTCCAGCAGGCCAAACGATTAAGCTACAGCATGGCGGTATGCACATTATGTTTATGCGCCTTAAAAAAAATATAAAAGCTGAACGAGAATACGCCGCGACGCTTGTATTTGAAAAAGCCGGTGAAATTAAGGTGTACTTTGAAGGTAAAAAGATTGGTGGCAAACATCATTAATATAAACAATGCTAACAATTCTTAAGCGCATACCAACGATAGCTAGAATACTAAGCGTATTAACCTTATGCTTAGTATTGTCAACATGTGGAGGCTCAAGTAATAGCACTGCTGCTTCTAATCGAGTAGACATTGAGAATAATATTCAAAGTACGCTAAATACCTATACATCTGATACAGACTTCACACTTACTCTCGAAGCAGAAAGCGGAGAAACCTATGTGTATAACAAAGGCGCATCAAGGGTTGATACTGTGTACGAATCAGCTTCATCATCAAAATTGGTTACTGCCGTTATTATTCTTCGGCTTGTGCAAAATAATATACTCAGCCTTCACGATAGTCCACAAAGCACCATTTCCTTCTGGCCGACTACTGGCAATCTATCCACCATTCAGCTACACCACTTACTTAACTTCACATCCGGCTTAAACAATGAAGTATTCTGCATCAACAACCCTGTTGCCAATTTTGAAACCTGCATAGAAAATATTAAAGATAGTAATTTATCAGCAGGAACGCCTGGCAACGAGTTTTACTATGCATCTTCGCACATGCAAGTAGCAGGCTTAATGGCAATAAAAGCCAGCGGTTTATCATCATGGACAGCCGTGTTCGATGAGTTCAAAACACAAACCGGTTTATTTACAAACGCACGTTATGACTTACCATCAAGCACAAACCCAAGGCTTGCTGGCGGCATGCATTGGCAAGCAACGGAGTACATGGCCTTTCTAAAGGCTTTGTATAAAGGCCAAATACTTAACCAAAGCTATTTAGATCTATTGTTTTCCGACCAAATAGGGGCTGCCAGCATAGGCAATTCACCAGCCCTAAGTTCTTTAGGAAAAAACTGGCGCTATGCTTATGGCAACTGGATCGAATGCGACCCCGCCATCACCACTTGCGTACCCGTAAAAAGAGTCTCAAGCCCAGGAACATATGGAGCCTACCCTTTTATTGATTTTGAACAAAAGTACTTTGGCGTACTTGCACGGCAAGGAGGATTAGCGACATTCGATAAAGGTTATGCAACGTATGAAACGGTTGCCAATGAACTCGCCCAATGGGCAAACAGCGTAAATAACTAAGCCTCCTTACTATTCAGCCCCGCGTATTCGACATTGCCCAACGTGGAAAACGTAAATGAAAACCATGGTGCTTACCTTTAGGTGGCGTAATATCACCTTTGTCCATTTTGTTAATTAAACGCAGGCATACCCACAATGTAATCGTACCCACAATAATAGAGGCTGCCGCCTGCCCCAGCAATACACCCGTATGCCCTGCCCATAAAGAACCTAAATAAACACAAGGCACAGTTACAACAAGCGCTTTAGAGAAGTTACTGACTGTTGAATACAGCGGATGCCCAAGGTTATTAAATGCGGCATTAGAAATAAACACCATCCCCGTAAAAAAGAAGCTTGCGGCTACCCAAGTACAAAATACACGAATCATATCTGCCGCTTCAGCGCTTGCACCAAAGACAGTAACAATGACATTCTGTAATATAAACAATAACAAGCTAGTAAATATCACGACGACTGCAGAAAACTTTAGACCATCAATTACAGCTTGTCGTACCCGCATAAAATTACCTGCGCCATAGTTTTGCCCAACAATAGGACCCACTGCCCCCGACAATGCAAAAATTAAACCGAAAGCAACTGGCGTTACCCTACCAACAATAGACATGCCTGCAACAGCACTATCACCAAAACTGGCCACAACCACTATCACATAAGCATTACCCAAAGGCGTTGCTGCATTGGTTAACATAGATGGAATAGCTATTTTTAAAACTTTCGCAATATCCTCGCAAAAGTTTGTCCATGAAAAATGTCCAATTAAGGCATGCTTAATCGAAGCCCCCCAAAGCGCCACAACACAAACCGCTATACGTGCAGCAACCGATGCCCAAGCTGCGCCGGCAATCCCCCAATCGAATACAAATATAAATATGGGGTCTAATACCAAATTAACGCCACCACCTATCAAAGTCGCATACATTGCCCCTTTAGCATCACCCGTGGCACGTAACACACTCGAACCACACATACCAACGGCTAATATAGCCATACTGGGAATCAGTATTTGTAAATAAGTAATAGCAAGTTCTAAAGTACGCCCAGTTGCGCCAAGCAGCGTTAATAAAACAGGAATTAAAAACCACACCAGCGTTGAAAATATAACAGCAAATAAAATAGCGAAAGCTATACAACTCATTGATACTCTTTTCGCCTCAGCCGTATCTTCTCGCCCTATTGCTTGTGCTGTTAAGGCACCCGTTGCAATAGCCACCCCAATATTAATCGACGTAGTCATAAACAAAATAGTGCCCGCATAACCAATGGCTGCGGCTAACTCGGCTTCGCCTAACAAGCCAAGAAAAAACATATCAATAAGGTCAACAATAAAAAGCGCCATTAAACCTATCGCCGATGTGCTCGACATAAGTATCACATGGCGCATTATAGAACCCGTCGTGAAAGTAGCCTCACTCACTTATTAAGACTGCTCTTCTTTATTTTTATCAGCAGCTAATATCTGCGCTAACTTTTCACGACTTTCTGCCGATTTAGAAATCATCGCAGCTTGATCATCTTTTATTTCAAACTGTTGATATAATAATTCAACATCATGTTTGCGTAATATATTCGCTTGTCGCAATACTTCCGTATCATCAAAGCCCATTATATGCAAAGCATCCTTACCCATTTCTAAAGCCGAATAAAATGTTTCGCGCGTAAAGTGATCTACACCTAAGCCTAACAAATGTAAGGCATGCGGACGACTCATGGCACGAGCAAGAATTTTAGCTTGTGGAAAGTCTTTACGAATCATTTCAACAGCTTCGTTAATCGTATCTTCACTATCTATTGCCAACACGATCATTGTGGCATTGTCTGCCCCTGCAGAATGCAGTACATCACTACGCAGCACATCACCATAATAGGCTTTTGTACCGAATTTTTTTACCAGCTCAATCTGATCCGGATCATAATCAATTAAAGTTGGTGTAATTTTATTAGCGATTAACAAACGACTCACCGTTTGGCCAAAGCGCCCAAAGCCCGCAATAATTACCTTATTATCGCGATCTTGTTCTTCAATTTCATCAGGCTCACGTGACTCTTCTCTAAACAACATGGGTTCAATAAGGCGTTCATTTACAATCATTAATAAAGGTGTAAAAATCATTGATATCGCAACAATTAGAATCATTTGACTAGCCAATGTTTGGTCAAATATTTTTAAACCTACCGCAATACCAAACAACACAAAGGCAAACTCACCACCCTGCGATAATATTACTGAAAATACTGGCCGCTGTTGCAGTGGCACGCCCGATAATGTAGCCACCAACCATAATACTGCAGCTTTAATCGCAACTAATAAAATAGTAAAGCCAAGAAACAACAAGGGCTTATCAAACAATAAACCAAAATCAATAGACATCCCTACAGACACAAAAAACAAACCTAACAACAAGCCTTTAAACGGCTCTATATCAGACTCTAAAGTATGGCGGTACTCAGAGTCCGCCAGTATTACTCCAGCCAAAAATGCCCCTAAAGCCATTGATATACCAAAACTATCCATCACAACTGCAATACCTATCACGAGAAGCAAACTCAGCATGGTAAATATTTCTCGCAGATGCGTTTTCGCAATTAAACGAAAAACATGTTTAAGCAGCAAACGGCCTAATACAAAAATACCTACTAAAATAGCAATCACAACAGGCGTTGATACCTGCGCATGCTCCGCATGATCTCCAGCTATTACAGCTACACCTAAAAGAGGCAATAAAGCAATAATAGGAATCACAGCAATATCTTGAAACAGTAAAATGGAAAAACCACTTTGGCCAGCGGGCGTAGACATTAAGCCGCGCTCTTGCATAGTCTGTAGCGCGATAGCAGTCGAAGACAAAGCCAAACCTAAACCTATGACCAAAGCACTCTTCCAATTCAAGCCACACAACAATGCTACAGCGCCTATCAATACCGCACTTAATAACAACTGCGCACCACCACTACCAACAATTGAGCGGCGCATTGACCATAGTTTTTTAGGCTCTAACTCTAAACCAATTAAAAATAGCAATAGCACTACACCAAACTCAGAGAAATGCAAAATATCTTCAACATTTGTGATCAGGCCCAAAACCCAAGGCCCAATAACAACACCAGCCGTTAAATAACCCAGCACTGAACCTAAGCCCAAACGCACAAAAACAGGTACAGCAACTACTGCTGCAGCCAAAAAGAAAACAACATTAATTAATAAGTTATGACTATCCATAAACCCCTCACTGATACAGCAAGATAGATGATAAAAGTAAAGCTACTCTACCATATACTGCTGCGTTTCAATATCTAAGCATTATTAAATCAAGGGAAACATGTACAATAAGGCATCATATACACCCAGTTTAATCAACTTCAAGCCGAAGGCTTTAACGTAATCATTATATGACTAAACGATACGCTAATTTACTTACGCTTTTAGATAAGCTCCAACAAACTATATTTGGTCGTTATATTCAAGAAGTGTGGTCAATCTTTTTTACGCTTGCCAAAATAATGATCCCAATATTATTGCTTGTACGCATAATTACCTTACTCGGTTGGGTCCAATATATAGCCACTGCAACTGAGCCTTTAATGAGCTGGGTAGGCTTGCCGGGGGAAATGAGCCTAGTACTTATTACCGCCATGACGAGTAATATTTATGCAGCCATGGCCATTTTTTACCAACTAAATGGCCCTGAACTACTCACTATCGCCCAAGTAAGTGTATTAGGCAGCATCATTTTACTTGCGCATGGCTTACCCGTAGAAGCTCTTATAGCAAAAGCGAGTGGCGTGAGCTTACTCTTCACATTAACTCTACGTATAGGTGGGGGCTTTTTTGTTGGCATCTTGCTACACCATTACTATAGCTATTTTCAACTACTACAAGAAAGTGTACCAACTTTATGGCAGCCAGAACTTGGCCGTGACGATTGGTTTAGTTGGTTACAAACGCAAGCACAAACATTACTCATAACCTTAGCCATTATTGCCAGCTTAGTCGCTATTATTAAAGTACTACGTTATTTAAAAATAGAAAAATTAATCCATTACTTACTCAGCCCCATGCTCAAGTTG
>JAHDBX010000018.1 GCA_020630145.1 Gammaproteobacteria bacterium
GTGATGAAATTGCATTTGGTGCTGAATTCGCAGCTGGTCCAGTTACAATCGGTGCTTCAAGTGCAAGTGCAGATGCTACTGATACTGATAAAACAATCATTGGTGCAAAAACTACTGTATCAGGTATCACTTTAGCTGCTCATGTTTACACTGTAGATGTTGCTGGTGCAGATTCTGACGTTGTTGCAGTTCATGCTTCTGGTGATGCTGGTAGCTTCACTTGGGGTATTACAAGCGCAACTGCAGAAGATGATAATACTAAATTACGTGTTGATCTAGGTACTTCAATTGCTGGTTTAGGTGCTTCTTTACGTTTCGAAGATACTTCAGCTGAGACAGGTAGTACTACTGCTGAAGGTAGCACTGCATACGTTCAGTTAGCTAAATCATTCTAATTTATTAGTTTGTTTTAAGTGGGAAAGGCCAGATTTATCTGGCCTTTTTCATGTCTGAAGGTTAAATTTTGAGCTGTTTATTATGAGTAATTATAGATTTTTTGTTGGTATAGCTACGTTTTTGTTGCTTTCTGGGTGTTCAGGTTTGAATTTTCAGCCTCTTCCTGGTGTAACGAAAGACATAGATGACTACACCATGGAAGAAATGGTTGCCGCAAAAAAAGAACGTCTGGCACTTAAGAAAGCCCAAGAGGCAGAAAAAGCAGCTAAAAAAGCAGAGTTGGCCAAAGCGAATCAAAAGGATGTAATGACGTTTGAGCAGTGGCAAAAAGCCAAGGAAATGAATAGTCAAGAATATCAAGAGTATCTCGAATACCTTGAATATGTGAAAACAATAGAAAATAAATAGCCTTCTATTTTCTACCCCTTATGTGTAAGCCCGAGTAGCGCACGCTACTTGTTCTTGTCGTATTGTAATAATATCTAAGGTTTGCCCTTAAGCCTATGGCTTCCTCTTTTTTTGCAGTTTTATGCAGTTAATTTGAAACGTTGACGTTTTTGTACTATTAAACGCTTGATTCTGTTGCCTTTTTGTTGTTTTTTGATGGTTTGCAACGTTTTCATTTTGATCTTAAATCCTTTATAATGCATGCAAAGTTTGGTTCTAATTGTCTGAAACGGCTAAATATAGCGTTATAAGCGTGTTTTTTGGGTTATATACCTTATTCAGCTGAACTCAAAATGCTTTTATCTTGACGTAGTACGATGTGGTGCATAAATATGCATTAAAGAGCATAAAAATGCATAATTATTAGTACTGGTATGCTTTGTAGTGTTACTATTGTGAATGATAGTGATAAGGCACCTCTATAGCTCTAGAGTGAATTTGCTTATATAAAGCCCAATTCGATTGGTTTGCCAGTATTTATAAACGTAAATTGGTCGTTAAATATAAATGCTGGGCTAGAGTCTAGACATTATCTAATAATGCTTGCCTATATTACGGCTTTTGCTGAGGTGCTTTTATAAGCGTTTATAGCAAAGGCAAGTGCTACTTAGCAGGCGTACCTTTCTTAAGGGCGTTTAGTATCAAGGTGATTATGTGGTTTTAGCTGTTACTGTATTCAGTGATCTAAAAGCCTAGTCTGAGCCTAATACGTCAATAGATAGAGTCCGTGCAGCGGGTATTAGAAACAATAACTTTGGAATAGTAAGATGACAAAAAAAATAGCAATTAATGGTTTTGGCCGAATAGGTCGCTCAGTGCTTCGTTCAGCATTTGAGTCAAATGTAAATGATATCGAAATCGTCGCTATCAATGACTTAGCTTCTATTGAAGCTATAGCGCATTTATTACGCTACGATAGCGTACATGGCCGTTTTGCTTCAGTAGTAGAGGTTGCCGATAACGGTATTACAATTGATGGCAAACTAATACGTGTAACCGCTATTAGAAATCCTGCTGAATTACCATGGTCAGATGTTGATGTTGCTTATGAGTGCACAGGTTTATTTACAGAGCGTAGTAAAGCTGCTGAACTATTAAAGTCAGGTGCGAAGCGAGTATTGATTTCTGCGCCGGGTAAAGATGCTGATAAAACCATTGTTTATGGTGTAAACCATGATCAGTTAACAGCTGATGACCATATAGTATCAAATGCCTCATGTACAACTAACTGCTTGGCGCCAATTGCTAGTGTATTAGACGCTGAGTTTGGTATTGAGACGGGTTATATGACAACCATACATGCATTTACAGGTGATCAGCCAACACATGATACAAATCATAAAGATTTATACCGTGCACGTGCTGCATCTTTGTCTATGATCCCAACGTCTACTGGTGCTGCAAGAGCAATATCATTAGTATTGCCACAGTTAACAGGTAAATTAGACGGTTCAGCTATTCGTGTACCTACAGCAAATGTTTCTCTGGTCGATTTATGTTTTGTACCGGCAAAAACAGTAACAGTAGATGCAATTAATGCCGCTATGAAAGCAGCAGCTGAAGGACCTTTAAAGGGTATTTTAGCTTATGAAGATGAGCCTTTAGTTTCTGTAGATTTTAACCACACAACGACATCTAGTAACTACGCTGCTCCACAAACAGCAGTAACGCAAGATGGCTTAGTGCGTATCGTATCTTGGTATGATAACGAATGGGGTTTTTCAAACCGCATGTTAGATACCGGTCGCGCAATGGCTGATTTGCTGTAGTTATAGGATTTATATTAACGAAACAGTAAAGAGAAAGCCCATATGGCATCAACAATTATCCCGGTTAACCCTTTTGATCTTGTTATCTTTGGCGCGACCGGTGATTTATCACGGCGTAAAATTCTTCCGGCCTTATTACGCCGTGTTGTTGCCGGTCAAATCCCGGAAGGTTCACGTATTATTGGTGCTTCACGCACTGACTTATCCTCGGAAGCATTTAAAGAAGTCGTTGATAAAGCTATTAACGAATTTGTTGGCGAGAACAAATTTCCTTTGGCAGATTACAATCTATTTATGGACATGCTGTCCTATGTCAAAGTTGACGCTATGTCAGACGATGGCTGGGAAAACTTAGCGACTACACTCGACACGAACGGTAATGAGGTAAGAGCTTTTTACTTGTCAGTTAGCCCATCGTTAATTGGTTCAACTACAGAAAATATGAACAAATTTGGGCTTGTTACTAAAGCAACACGCATCGTTGCGGAAAAGCCATTGGGAACAGATTATGCAACAGCTAAAGAGTTAAACGCGACATTAAGACAGGTGTTTGATGAGTCACAAATTTATCGCATTGATCACTACTTAGGTAAAGAAACCGTGCAGAACTTAATGGCTCTGCGTTTTGCTAATGTGTTTTTAGAGCCGCTTTGGAATAATAAGTATGTAGACCATGTGCAAATTACGGTAGCGGAAGATGTTAGCGTTGAAGGACGTGGCGGTTATTATGATAAGTCTGGTGCTATGCGTGATATGGTGCAAAACCATTTAATGCAGCTACTCTGCCTAGTCGCTATGGAGCCGCCGTCATCTTATGAGGCGGATGAAGTGCGCAATGAAAAGCTAAAAGTAATACGCGCATTAGAACCTGTTGATATTAGTGACACTGTTCGAGGTCAATATAGGGCCTCAGTAGATCAAGATTCTTATTTACAGCATGTTGGTGACCACAGTTCTAAAACAGAAAGTTATGTGGCAATTAAAGCCGAATTAGCGAATTGGCGTTGGGCTGGTGTGCCGTTTTATTTGCGTACAGGTAAATGCCTGAGTAAAAGAGCATCTGAAATTGCCATAGTATTTAAGCCGCTGCGTCATCACATATTTTCGCAGTATTCGGAAGTTAGTCAAAATACCTTAGTTTTACACCTTCAACCAAATGAAGGTATTACCATGAATATGACGGTAAAAGAGCCGGGTCCTGGTGGAATGCGCTTAACTGACGTGCCATTAGATATGTCATTTGCGGATATGATTGGGGAAGAAGTGTCATTAGATGCATATGAACGCCTTATTATGGATTGTATTCGAGGTAACCAAACCTTGTTTATGCGTGGTGATGAAGTGGAAGCGGCATGGGAGTGGACAGACCATATTATTGATCAATGGCATGCTTCAGAAGATACGCCTTTCTCATATGATATTGGTAGTGCAGGCCCTAAGAAAGCGGATAGGTTACTGAGTGAAGATGGCCGCGAGTGGCGGGAAATAAAATAATGATTGATTTAATAGAGTACCAAAATAAAGATGTTTTAATGACAGGCATCGCTGATGTCGTCGCCGAGCAATTAGCGGAAATACTAGAGAAAAAAGGCAGTGCGAGTTTGGCTGTGCCGGGTGGTAGTACACCTTTGCCTTTTTTAGAAAAATTATCGCACGCAGAATTAGACTGGCAAAATATAACGGTATTTTTAACGGATGAACGTTTTGTGCCTGTTACATCTGAACGTTCGAACACGCGCATGTTGCGCAATACCATTGTGCAAAATAAGGCAAGTCAATGTCAGTTCATTCCATTTTGGCAGCCCGACTTAAGTTCAGATGAGCTAGCGCAAGTACTCGGTGCACAAATAGCAAAATTATTGCCTATAGATGTTTGTGTTTTAGGTATGGGAGCCGATATGCATACGGCATCATTATTCCCAGGGGCCGATCGTTTGGAAGACGCATTAGCGGAAGATCAAACAGAAATCATGATTCCTATGAGTGCTGCGACTGCACCTGAGCCACGCTTAACATTGACCGCACCTGTTTTAAAGGCGGCAACGCATTTACATTTACTCATCGCCGGTCAGGAAAAGCGCGATGCCTTAGAACTCGCGATGAAGACAGAGAGCCCGCATGATGCCCCGGTAAAGGCAGTAATGCGAAGCCACAATCCAATGAAAGTGCATTTCGCACTATAGGAAAAAAATGAGTATTAATGCAATATTAGCAAAAGTGACAGACAATATTCGTAAGCGTTCAGAAAAAACGCGCGGCGATTATTTATCACGTACAGAAAAGGCCGTTAGCGATGGGCCGGTTCGTGCAAAGTTAAGCTGTGGTAACCAAGCCCACGTTTGTGCGCCGATGGGTGGCGATAAGCCAGCGTTAGCAGAAAACGTATCAGCAAATTTAGGCATAGTGACAGCATATAACGATATGCTGTCGGCGCATCAACCGTTTCAAAAATACCCGGACTTAATTAAACATGCTGTACGTGAAGCAGGTGGAACCGCGCAGGTTGCTGGTGGTGTGCCCGCAATGTGCGATGGCGTGACACAAGGCCAGCCCGGTATGGAGTTGTCTTTATTTTCGCGTGACACAATCGCTATGTCAGCAGGAATTGCTTTATCGCACAACGCTTTTGATAGCAGTGTTTATTTAGGTGTTTGCGATAAAATTGTACCGGGTTTAGTTATAGCGGCTTCGACATTTGGGCATTTGCCGGCGGTGTTTTTACCCGCAGGCCCTATGCCATCAGGTTTACCTAATTTTGAAAAAACAAAAGTTAGACAGGCATTTGCCAGTGGCAAAGTAGGTCGTAAAGAACTTTTAGAGGCTGAAATGGCCTCTTATCATGATGCTGGTACTTGTACGTTTTATGGAACGGCTAATACTAATCAAATGCTGATGGAATTTATGGGTTTGCATCTGCCAAGCTCAAGCTTTGTTAATCCTAATACGGCCTTACGAAAAGCGCTAACCATAGCGGGTGCACAGCGTGCCTTAGCTATTAGTGCCTTAGGTGATGAGTTTACACCGGTATCGAAAGTTTTAGATGAAAAAGCCTACGTAAATGGTGTTGTAGGTTTAATGGCAACAGGTGGTTCAACAAACTTACTCATACATTTGCTAGCTATGGCTAGGTCAGCGGGTATTATTCTGAACTGGGGTGATTTTGCAGAGATATCTAAAGTTGTGCCGTTGCTTGCGCGCGTTTATCCAAATGGTTCTGCTGACGTAAATCATTTTCATGCGGCGGGTGGCTTAGGCTATTTGATTGGCCAGTTGCTTAATGCGGGTCTATTACATGATGACACTCATACCATTATGGGTACGGGTTTAGAAGAGTATACAAAAGAGCCTAAGTTAATTGATGGAAAGTTAACGTGGGTTGAAGGTGCATCAGAGTCATTGAATACAGAAATCGTTGCTTCAACCAAAGAGCCGTTTAGTTCACATGGTGGTTTGGCGTCATTTGAAGGAAATCTAGGTTCAGGTGTCATGAAGGTGTCTGCTGTTGCAGAAGATAAGCGTAGTATTACTGCACCTGTAAGAGTGTTCCATAGTCAAGATGCTGTAATTGCGGCATTTAAAGCAGGCGAGTTTACGCAAGATGTTATTGTGGTTGTTCGTTACCAAGGGCCAAAATCAAATGGTATGCCAGAGCTGCATGGTTTGACGCCAAGCTTGGCTGAGCTTCTTGATAGTGGAATTAAAGTTGCACTGCTTACAGATGGGCGTATGTCTGGTGCATCGGGTAAAGTGCCTGCCGTTATACATACGAGTCCAGAAGCATTAGATGGTGGCCCCATTGCTTATTTGCAAGATGGTGATGTCGTAACGATTGACGCTGAAAAAGGCGTGTTAAAAGCCGCAGATGACAGCATCTTTGATCGACCCTTAGAGCACCCGGATTTATCTGCAAACCAATATGGAATTGGGCGTGAATTGTTTGAGTTATTCCGCAAAAATACGAGCCCTGCAGAGCAGGGTGCATCAATATTTACATTTTAAACAGGATCAGTAATGGCTAAATTAACACCGCAAGATGCTTGCAAGCAAACAATAGAAGTATGTAAAGCTGCTCCTGTTGTTCCCGTGTTGGTAATAAAAGATGTGGCACAAGCAAGAGGTTTAGGTGAGGCTTTGGTGGCAGGTGGTTTGCCCGCACTAGAGGTTACTTTACGAACAGATTGTGCTTTAGACGCAATTAAAATTATGTCAGAAATAAAAGGTGGTATTGTCGGTGCTGGTACTTTATTAACGCCTAAAGACGTTAAAAATGCTAAAGCGGCAGGCGCTACTTTTGGTGTGTCGCCTGGTGCTACTGATGAACTGATCAATGCTTGCGAAGAAGAAGGCTTACCACTATTGGCAGGTGCTGTGACGGCTAGCGAAGTTATGCGCTTATTGAACCGTGGTTACACGGTGCAAAAGTTCTTTCCGGCGGAAGCTGCCGGTGGTGCAGCAGTACTAAAATCATTTGCATCACCTTTGCCGCAAGTAACATTCTGCCCAACAGGTGGAATTGGTCTGCATAATGCAAAAAGCTATTTAGACTTGCCAAATATTGAGTGTGTTGGTGGTTCTTGGGTGGCGCCTACTGATGCTGTTAATAACGGTGATTGGGCGGCAATAGAAACCTTGGCTAAAGATGCTGTTGCAACACTTTCAAAATAAAAATAACTATCTATGACAAATCAATTAACAAATAATTGGGCGGCCTTAGAGCAAGACTGGGTGCGCTTGGAATCAGCTCACCTTCGTGAGTTATTTAATGACAACCCCAAGCGTTTTGCACAATTTTCAGCATCGCAAGATGATCTAACGATAGATTTTTCTAAAGAGCGTATAGATAGCAAGGCCTTAGAAAATTTATTGGCTTTGGCCGAAGCGGCAGGCCTAGAATCTAAGCGCGATGCGATGTTTGCCGGTGAAAGAATTAATAATACCGAAGACCGTGCTGTGTTACATACCGCTTTGCGTGGTGAAAGAAATGATGGTTTTCAAGTAAATGGTGAGGCAACAGCAAATATTGTTGAACCTGAATTAGAGCGCTTTTTATCTTTTGCTGATCAAGTGCGCAGTGGTAAATATACCAATGCACAAGGTCAAGCTTTTACAGATGTAGTTAATATTGGTATAGGCGGCTCAGACCTGGGCCCAGTAATGGCAGTGCGTGCATTATCAGAATATCGTGATAATGGACCGAAAGTACATTTTGTTTCGAACGTAGATGGCGCACATTTACGTGATGTTACTAAAGATTTAGATCCAGCAACAACACTTATTCTTGTTGCCTCAAAAACATTTACCACTCAAGAAACCATGGCAAATGCACAAGCTGCACGCATATGGTTGGCAACAAAATTAAGTGAGCAAGATGTAGGCGCTAACGTAGCCGCTTTGTCTACAAACTTAGAAGCTACACAGCAGTTTGGTATTGCTAATGAACGAGTATTTGGTTTTTGGGACTGGGTAGGCGGGCGTTATTCTTTGTCTTCGGCAATAGGTTTGTCGATCGCGCTTGCTATTGGTGCAGAAAATTTTCGCGCATTCTTAAGTGGTTTGCGTGATATGGATCAACACTTTAAGCGTGCGCCTCTAGCACAGAATTTACCTGTGTTATTAGCTTTGGTAGGTATATGGCGTCGTAATATTATGGCTTGTTCAACTGTCGCATTAATTCCTTATGATCAGCGATTAGAGCGCTTTCCAGCTTATGTGCAACAAATGGATATGGAAAGCAATGGCAAGCAAGTCGATATAAATGGCGATCTAGTTGAACAAGCAACAGGCCCTATTATTTGGGGTGAGCCTGGCACAAATGCACAGCATTCATTTTTTCAGTTATTGCATCAGGGTACAGATATTGTGCCGGTTGATTTTATATTAAGTGCAAATGCAGGTTCAGATTTGCATACGCAGCATAATATACTCGCAGCAAACTGTTTGGCGCAGTCTGAAGCTTTAGCTTTTGGTAAAACAGCGGATGAAGTGCGTTCTGAAATGCAAGCGCAAAATCAGGCGCCGGAAAAAATAGACAAGCTCGTACCGCACAGGACTTTTCCTGGTAATCGTCCAAGCACCTCAATTATTCATAAAGAATTAAGTCCTTATTCATTAGGCCGTTTAATTGCATTGTTTGAGCATAAAGTTTTTGTGCAGGGTGTGATTTGGGGTGTAAATTCTTTTGATCAATGGGGCGTTGAGTTGGGTAAAGTGCTCGCGAATCAAATTGCGCCACTATTGGATAAAGGTGCTGATCTTAGTGACTTAAATGCATCTACACGTGGCTTAATTGAAAGAATAAACGCATTACAAAAATAGATAGTAATGTAGTATTAATCAAAACGGTTGCTCCAAACATTATAACGAGAACCATTATATTTGGCCCACGCGCCTAGTGCGTAACCATTGTTATCAATAACAATTTGTGGGTCAAATACATCGCCAGTATTGTCAGTTTCAATGAGTTCAGGGCTTCCCCAGCCTTGGTCGTTTATATAACGGTTAACCCAAGTATTATTTTGCGTTGTATTGAGTTGTGACCAAATAGCAAAGGCATGACCATTATTATCAACAGCGATTTGTGGACTATAAGCGCTGGCTGTATCGTTATTTTCAAGTAGTGTGGCTGTGCCCCAACCATCGGCTTGTGTATAGCGGTTTCCCCAAATATTATTGCGTGTGCCATCATGTTGTGGCCATACTGCAAAAGCATGGCCACTATTGCTAATAGCAACGTGTACATTTTCTGCGTTACCCACATTGTTTGTTTCAATTAATGTAGCGGTTTCCCATTCGCTAGCTGTGGTGTAACGGTTGCTATAAATACTATAACGAGTACCGTCATATTGGCGCCAAGCTGCAATCATTGTCCCTTCAGTATTTACTGATAACTGTGGATCATAAGCGGGACCATCGTTATTGGTTTCAATTAACGTAGGTGTGCTCCAGCCGCTGCCATGGTTGTAAGTGTTGCTATAAATATTATAACGACTACCATCATTTTGTTCCCAAACAGCAATGGCGTCGTCGTTAGCATTAAAAGCAAGCTGTGGGTCATAAGCGGGTCCAGAGTTGTTCGTTTCAATGAGTGTGGCTAAGCCCCAGCCACTTCCGTTAGTGTAGTAATTGCTATAAACATTGTAACTTGTGCCGTCATATTGTTCCCAAACCGCCATGGCATTGCCATTGCTATCAAATGCAATTTGAGGGTCGTTAGGTGTACCAACATTATTGTTTTCCAGTAGGTTGCTACTTCCCCAGCCACTTGCTGGTGTATAACGACTGCTGTAAATATTATAAATAGACCCATCGTATTGGCGCCAAACCGCCATGGCATTACCGTTATGGTCGATAGCTATTTTTGGTGTTCTTGCATGACCTGTATTATCGTTTTCAACAAGTGTCGGTGTTCCCCAGCCTGTGCCTACTGTATATAAGTTGCTCCATATGTTGTCGCGTACACCATCCGATTGTTGCCACACGGCTATGGCATTCCCATCATTGCTAAAAGCAATTTGTACCTTGCTAGCAGAGCCTAAATCTTGTGTTTCTAGTAAAGTACTGGTGCCCCAAATACCGTCAGCAGTCGTAAATTGCCAGCTAATGTTGGAGGCTAAAGGGTTGCCGTTTAAGTCGGTAATACTTGCGTTAAGAGTAGCGGTATAAGCAGTGAGTAATTGTAAGTTGTCCGAGGCTGCAAAGGTAATGATATTGTTTAGTCCATCAAAACCAACCGAGCCGCTGATGCTTGTATTGTTTGTATCGTGTAAGTTAAAAACATTATTGTCAACAGATGTATTAAGTATGTCTTCATTAAACGTTGCGCTGATAATACTATTTCTCGCTATGCTACTCGCATTATTCGCGGGTATTGTTGAGCTGACAGTAGGGGCATCTGAGTCATTAATGCTGTTGCTGTTAAAACTACCATTATTGGTATTATCGCCACTGCTGCCACCGCCACAGTTGGCTAGCAATAGAGGAGTGGTTAGTATATAAAATACCATGCTGGATTTCATGCCAAGCCCTTGGATATTGAAGATAATTGGGCATCGGCATATACGCTATAAAGTAAATATAAGCGGAGTGTTAATAGGAATTTTTGTTAGTTTATTGTCGGTTAATACGTCGTAAGGGGGCTTTGTTATTTTCTTTGTTAGTGCGATAAGGGTTAATATCTAAGCCGCCGCGGCGTGTATATAAAGCTTGTACTGATAAGGTGTCGGTCTGACAAAATTTTTGTATGTCAGTAAAAATACGTTCAACACATTGTTCGTGAAACTCATTGTGCTGACGAAAAGAAATTAAGTAGCGTAGTAAAGATTCCCGGTTTATTTTTTTTCCACTATAACTAATTATAACGCTTGCCCAGTCAGGTTGATTAGTGATTAGACAGTTTGATTTTAATAAATGACTATGCAGTGTTTCTTCAACAAGCTTGCCTGTGTTGTCTAGTTTTAGTAGGCTTGGTTCTAATATAAAGCCATCATCTTCAATGCTAATATCGATATCATCAATACAATCACCAGGTAATGCTTCTGTAGCAAAAGCTTGTATATTGTCTGGTGTGAATAACTCAACTTTGATATTACTGTTTGCTGTATTAGATAAATCTTTTTCTAGTGTGTTAATAACGTCAGCATGTGACGCAAAGCGGGTTTGATTAAAACTATTCAAATAAAGCTTGAAGGACTTTGATTCAATAATATTAGGGCTGCTGGCATTTACTGTGCAGCGTGCTAATGCAACTACTGGTTTGCCTTTACTGTTTAGCCAAGATACTTCATAAGCATGCCAAATATCGCAGCCTGAAAAGGGTTGTTGCTCAGCAATGCCCAGTTCTTCTCTGTTTAAACTTCTTGGTACGGCTTGTAGTAGCTCCGCGCTATAGAGCGAAGCATACTCAGTAGCTTGCCCAAGCATTAAGTTCTTTAGTATTGAATCATTCATTATCTAGTCGTGTGCAAAATAGAATGTTGATACAGGTTGAACCTGTTATATCTTCGTTAATATAGCCTTGGTTGTCGTTGCTATTAAATATACAGGTATCGCCGCTATCAAGGCAGTTATTATACTGGTAGTCCGCCTAATAATGGTGAGAAAAAAATAGTGAGAGTTTGCCAGTCAATAATAAAGGGAAAGTAACTCAAGATTTTAGAAAAACTTTAGCAGATGAATAAGGTGATGTAAGTATAAGAGCTGATCTGTAAAGTATATTTCCCCGGATAAATATCGTACTTCAAATGCTGTATGTGAAAGCGTCCCTTGTTTAGGTGGTCATCAGAATTTATCTCTGTTTTTGTTTACTGTGATATCAATGATTGTATGCATTCGTTTTAGAAATGACAGTCTATAACGGTTCAAAGAGCGGATAAAAAATAGAAGGGCGCTTTAATGGATAAATCTATAGTTATGTAAATAAAGCACGTTTAATGCAGAAAAGAGTCTCCTTGCTGCACCGAGCTTGCCCTTATTAATTATTGAAAACATTTAACATGTGACCATGGAGCAGGTCAATTTTTTGTTATGCAACTTGTTGCACATCGTGTAAAAGTGGTTTATTATGCAAAAAATTGCATAATGTTAAGGAATGTCCCATGCGTAAAATAATTCGTTTATCATTTTTTGCTGTAATGGCTTTTATAGTTAGCTTTGGTATATCTGTCGCTTTTGCTGGGGAATATGAAGTCGATCGTAGTCATAGTGCTATTGGTTTTAAGATTAAACACGCGGGTTTTTCTTGGACCGTTGGGCGGTTTAATCGTTATGCGGGTGAGTTATCTTATGATGCAGAGCAACTTGATAAGGCTAAAGTAAGCATGACGATTGATACAAGTAGTATTGATACTAATCACCGTGAGCGAGATAGAAGTGTTGGCCGAATCTTAAATGTTGAAAAGTATCCAGAAGCCAGGTTTGTTAGTACCAAAGTGGAAGCCGCGCAAAATGGCAGCT
>JAHDBX010000019.1 GCA_020630145.1 Gammaproteobacteria bacterium
AGAGTGGGTTATCACGATCAAAAAATTGTATTAATGTTGTAATGAAAAACTATTTAGATGTATGTATTGGTTCCTTAGTTTTCTTTTTGATTGGCTACGGATTAATGTTTGGTAAAAAT
The DNA here is from genome assembly GCA_020630145.1 of Gammaproteobacteria bacterium. Taxonomy (GTDB): domain Bacteria; phylum Pseudomonadota; class Gammaproteobacteria; order HTCC5015; family HTCC5015; genus JAHDBX01. The sequence continues at coordinate 120 of JAHDBX010000019.1, forward strand.
CATACTGGTTTCTTTGGTAATAGTCATTTTGCGATATATAAAGTTGATGGTTGGGATTATGGTTTTTTACTTTTTCAAACGATGTTTGCTGCAACAGCAGTTACTATAACAAGTGGTGCTTTAGCTGAGAGAACCCGATTTGCAGGTTATTTATGCGCCGCCGTTATTATTACCGCATTTATATATCCTGTTTTTGGTAGTTGGGCCTGGGGTAGTTTTTATGAAGGAAAAGGCTGGTTGGCAAGTTTAGGTTTTATTGACTTTGCTGGTTCAACAGTTGTGCATTCAGTAGGTGGTTGGTGTGCATTGGCTGGTGTTATTGTAATTGGCCCAAGGTTAGGTAAGTATGGGCACGATGCTAAACCAAGAGATATACCGGGTCATAACTTAAATTTTGTTGCATTAGGTGGAATACTTTTATGGTTTGGCTGGTTTGGTTTTAATGGTGGTAGCACGGTTACAGCGGATGTCTCAATTGGTTTAATTAATTTAAATACACAGTTAGCGGCAGCTAGTGGTGTCATAGGAGCATTGTTCGCGTCTAAATTGATGAGTAAGCCGATATTGGTAGGCAATATTGTAAATGGAAGTTTAGGTGGGTTGGTTGGTATCACCGCAGGTTGTGCAACTATGGAGCCAATTTTTGCCATCATAACGGGGTTCACTTCGGGGGTATTGGTTTTATTTGCGCTTTATATGTTGATGAATAAAGGTTTAGATGACGTTGTTGGAGCGGTGTCGGTGCATGGTATTGCTGGCGCATGGGGAACACTTTGTGCAGGGTTGTTTTATAGTGAAGATATGTTTAGTGTGCAAATTATTTTAGTACAGCTTATGGGTATATTTGCCTGCTTTATTTGGGTGTTTAGTACATCGTTTATTGTATTTAGTATAATTAATAAATGTAATATTTTAAGAGTATCGAGTATTGACGAACAACGAGGGTTAGATTTTTCTGAGCATGCTGAAGTAGCATACCCTGAGTTTAATACGGATAGATTTTATAGCAAAGAAAATCTTCAAGGAATAGAGCGTTAACGTATGAATAATTTATCTTATGTGCATAGACGACTGGTGATGTTAGTAGCGCTAAATGAATTTGTTGAAAAAGAAAAAGTAACATCAGCTTTGACGTTGTGGAGTGCTAAATACGCTGAAAGCACACTGATCGAAATTAATGATTTTATATATGAGTTAAAGAATACGATAGGTATAGATATAGATTTCGAAAAGTTTATTCATATTGTTAATCAGGCGAGTTTTAAAACAACAGATGAGCTGCTAGAAATTTCAGATGATTTGTCAGATGATTTAACGCAGCAAAACCTTGTTAAGGATAAAAATGAAATTTCATTAGGTGTTTTTAATGATTTGATTAGTGAGTGGCAGGGTTTGTTGTCTGCTACTGTAAATGATTGCGTTAAAATTTATGTTATAAAGCATTTAGATAAGCAAGATTTTAATGTGCGAACATCAATGTTTTTCTTGTCTTTGTTTTCGAATAAAAAATTTCCTATGAAAGTGAAAAGAGTAGAAAGCTCCGACTTGAAAAAGATTGTTAGCCTGTTTTATGTTGGGTGTTGTAATTATGTAAACCCTATTGATGTAGATAGATTGCTGAATCAAGTTACGCAAAGCCTTATAGCTCGTTATGATGATGATCAAAAACAGCAACTAAAAAATATTTTGTAAGCGCTTAGAGTTTAGTCGTTTACAAGTTATGTAATCTTATGTCGGCTTGAATAAATTTGAGTAATGCCCGTTAATTAGGTTTTTCGGCATCTTTATTGCGATTTGCTAATGTTAAATTTTCCACGTGATGATCTTGCCCTGCTTTTCTGGGTAAGCATATTCGGCTAGCTAGCTGGATGTTTAGTGGGGAGTAAGTCAGGTTAGGTTGATGTAATGCTTTGACTTAATAATTGCGAGCTAGCTTTTCTTCAAGATCCAGTTTAACCGCAGGCCATTCTTCAGCAGTAATCGAAAACACAACGGTATGCCTGTAGGTGCCATTGGATAGTAGTTTATGGTTGCGCAAGACGCCGTCTTGCTTGGCGCCTATACGAGCAATAGCTTTGCGTGATGCATTGTTGAGGTGGTGGGTTCTAAATTCAACAGCAATAACATGGAGTGTTTCAAAAGCATGGCGGAGTAGTAGGTATTTGCATTCGGTGTTAACGCGTGAGCGTTGGTGTGATTTTGCATACCATGTATAGCCGATTTCTAGGCGGCGGTCATCTTTGTTGGCATTGCAAATGCGGGTAGAGCCAATAATAGTTTGGCTGTCGTTGTGTCTTACAACAAAAGGTAAGGCATGATCATGTTTGTATTCGTGTAAGGCCTTTTTTATATACGACAGAATATTGTTTTCTGCGGGCACACTTGTAAGCCATAAGTTCCATAGTTCTCCATCTTGTGCCGCTTTTAATAAGGCGGTTTGGTGGCTGTAAGATAAGGCTTCAAGTGTTACCGTTGTTCCTTGTAGGCTGCTTGCTTGTAGCCATTTTGTCATGTTTGTAGACCTTGTTTGAGTAAGTGAAAGTCATGCAGCGCGTGGTTCGAATAAAAGGCGAGATATTTTACCTATGCTTGCAGTAATGATGTTATTTTATGTGTATGAATATAGAAAAAAATAGCCCGGCTGTACAGTTTTTATTGATTAGTGCCTGTTTATTGTTGCTACTGTCTTTTGGTATGCGAGCTTCCTATGGTTTGTTTGTAAAACCTATTTCTGAAATTTATGGCTGGGGTAGGGATGTTATTGCCACTGCCTTGGCGATTCAAAATTTAACCTGGGGTATTGTAGCGGTGTTTGCCGGTGGCCTGGCCGATAAGTTTGGCAATGTAAAAGTGATTGTGGGTGCAGCGCTTTTGTATGCGGGTGGCTTATTTTTTACGGCGGTAGCGGATACGGCGTGGCTATTAAATGGTACGGCAGGTTTTATGGTGGGTGCCGGTATTGCGGGTACGTCCTTTGGTATTGTTATGCCGGCAATGGCGCGGGCTGTTGCGCCTGAAAGACGGCAGTGGGCTTTAGGTTTGGCGACGGCCGCTGGGTCGATGGGACAGTTTGCCATTGTGCCTTTTTCGCAAACATTGATTGATAGTTTGGGTTGGATATCGTCTTTGCATGTGCTGTCATTGATGGCCTTGTTAATGATGGCTTTGGCGATTCCTTTAGCGCCTTATTCAGGCGCGAGTGAAGTAGTTGATAAGCAGCAAGACCAAAGTATTATGCAGGCTTTACTCGAGGCCTTTGCATGTAAGTCGTATGTATTGCTGGTTATTGGTTTTTTTGTTTGCGGATTTCATATTGCTTTTATTACGGTGCACTTCCCAGCGTATTTATCGGACTTAGGTTATAGCGCCAAGGTGGGTGCATGGTGTATTGCAATTATTGGTATTTGCAATGTTGTTGGTGCTTATTGCTCGGGCTTGTGGTCGCGCAGACCTGTTAAACGTAATATGTTGTGCAGTATTTATTTATTGCGTTCGCTGGCTATTTTATTATTTTTAATGATTCCTAATTCCTTAACAACAGTTATTGTGTTTAGCATGGCAATGGGTTTCTTATGGTTGGCTACTGTGCCTTTAACATCGGGCTTGGTAGCGGTTATGTTTGGCACACGTTATATGGCTTTGTTATATGGTGTTGTGTTTTTATCGCATCAGGTAGGGAGTTTTACGGGTGTCTACTTGGGTGGGTTTTTCTATGAACGGCCGGAACAGTTTCAGGTGATTACGAATATGTGTAGTCAGTATTTAGGCATTCAGTCTATGGGTGATGCGAGCCGTTATGATCCGGTATGGTTATTAAGCATTGTGCTGGGTGTGGTGGCTGCCTTAATTCATTGGCCAATTAAAGAAAAAGCAGCGGGTATATTTGCAGCGAAAGCGTCTTAACGTTGCATCGCTAACAGCGTCCTTGCTGTTAGTGTATGCCTTAATTTTTTATTTGTTCTTTACGTGGGTTGTTTAGTTTTGCGTAAGTAAGGTTTAATGGTTTCCCAGCCCTGTGGAAATAGCTTTTCTGCATCTTCGTTATTTACAGCGGGCACGATGATCACGTCTTCGCCTTGCTGCCAGTTTACGGGGGTAGCCACTTTGTGTTGGGCTGTCATTTGCATAGAGTCAATTACACGTAGTATTTCATCGAAGTTACGGCCAGTTGTCATTGGGTAGGTGATCATGAGTTTGATGTTTTTATCAGGGCCAACAACAAATACTGAGCGTACCGTTGCATTGGTCATAGCTGTACGGTTTTCTGCAGAGCCTGTTTCGTCAGCAGCAAACATACTGTAAAGCTTGGCAACATGTAAATCGGTGTCGGCTATTAAAGGGTAATTTACGTTGGCGCCGCCAACGTCTTCGACGTCTTTTAGCCATTTGTTATGGTCTTCTATTGGATCAATGCTTAGGCCGATAATTTTGGTGTTACGTTTTTCAAATTCACTTTGTATGCTAGCCATGTAACCTAGCTCTGTTGTGCATACGGGCGTGAAATTTTTCGGGTGTGAGAATAGTACTGCCCAGCCGTCGCCGATCCAGTCGTGAAAGTTGATTGTGCCTTCAGTTGTTTCGGCCGTGAAATTGGGTGCTTGGTCGTTTATGCGAAGTGACATGTCTGTAATCCTTTATATGTATTTAAAAAGTAAGGGCTAACTTTGACATATTGTTTGACGCTGTTTCAAGGTATTCGTCGCCAATATTGTATGTATAAATAGTTTACAGTGAGTAACGGTATTGCAGGTGTTTGGTATAAAAGCGATTGGCAGATAAAAAAAGACCTCGCTTGCAAGCAAGCGAGGTAAATCGACCGTGGAGAGTGTATGCACTAAAACCAATTGCGTTACTGGCCCTTTAAGGAATAAGGGAGAATCCAAGTATGCTCAAGGAGGCATGCCGCTCTCAGTATTAATAATGCAAAGGCCGTGCCATAAATTAAACCTTATACTTTTCAATAACTTAAGTGGTGTGTCGTATATGGCACGGTAAATGTGTCAAGAAAATTGACAATTTACATCGTTAAGTTGATTAAATTATGACAAGTAATCCGACAGTTCTCAGCTAAAACGGGCTAAAAGTTTACTTGTGTAGCGCAGGGCTTAATTCGTGCACAGAATCGATTAAAACACCTAAATTATCGGGGTTTACACCTGGATGAATGCCATGGCCTAAGTTAAAAACATGGCCACTTTTTGCTGGGCCATAAGATGACAATGTCTTTTGTACTTCTTCACGTATACGTTCTGGCTTGGCGTACAAGATGCATGGATCAATATTGCCTTGCAAGGCAATTTTATCGGCAACTTTTGCCCTTGCTTCTGCTAATGTAATGGTCCAGTCGCAGCCTGCTGCATCACAGCCAGTGTCTGCAATAGCATCTAGCCACTGCCCGCCATTCTTGGTGAACAGTATAACGGGTACTTTACGGCCTTCGTGCTCTCTAATTAAGCCATCAACAATTTGTTGCATATATTGAAGCGAAAATGATTGATACATTTCTGTTGATAACACGCCGCCCCATGTGTCAAAAATCATAGCTGCTTGTGCGCCTGCTTTAATTTGTGCGTTTAAATATTCGGTAACGGCTTTGGCATTGGTATCGAGTAGGTGATGTAACATGGCAGGGTTTTCAAATGCCATGCCTTTGATGGTTTTGAAGTCTTTGCTGCTGCCGCCTTCGACCATATAGGTAGCGAGTGTCCACGGGCTGCCAGAAAAACCTATAAGCGGTACCGAACCATCAAGTTCTTTGCGAATGGTGCGTACAGCATCTGTGACATAGCGTAGTGAGTCTTCTGGGTCAGGTACAGCGAGTTTTTTAATGCTGCTTTCTGTGCGTAGAGGTGTTTTAAATTTAGGGCCTTCGCCTTCTTCAAAATACAGTCCCAAGCCCATGGCGTCAGGAATAGTGAGAATGTCTGAAAATAGTATGGCAGCATCTAGTTTGAATCGACGTAAGGGTTGCATAGTAACTTCGCAAGCAAGCTCAGGGTTGGTGCATAGGTTCATAAAGCTGCCAGCCTTTGCGCGGATTTCGCGATACTCGGGTAAATAGCGTCCGGCTTGGCGCATTATCCAAACAGGTGTGCGTTCGACGGGCTGGCGTAGAAAGGCGCGCAGAAGAGTATCGTTTTTTAATTCAGTCATAGCGGTATGTTTTGTGTCAATTCAGCAGGATAGGCGGTGAGTATATCAGCAGTGAGGCAAATAAAAAACGCCGCCCTGTTTATCAGAGGCGGCGTTTTTTATTGTTGATGCAGCAGACGGGTTTTTTATGCAAGTAGGGCTTTTATTTGGCCACTTACTTTGCTCATGTCTGCACGACCTTGTAGTTGAGGCTTTAATTGCCCCATTACTTTACCCATGTCTTTCATGGATTCAGCGCCACTGCTTGAAATGGCTACTTTTATTAAGTCGTTAACTTCATCTTCGCTTAAAGGCTCAGGCAAGTAGGTTAGAATAATATCTAATTCAGCTTGCTCAGCAGCGACGAGGTCGTCACGTTCGGCATTCTGAAATTGCGTAATGGATTCACGGCGTTGTTTTGCCATTTTGTCCAATACTGCTAATACTTCAGCTTCATCTAAGTCTTTTTGTCCGTCTACTTCTAGTTGCTTTATAGCAGCCATAATAAGACGAATTGTTGCTAGACGTTCCTTTTCACCCGCCTTCATGGCGGTTTTCATATCGTTTGTTACTGTAGCTTTCAGAGACATAATTTGCCCTCTGTAAAATTGAAAGAAAGTTTTAGTACATTCTTACGCGACGAGTGATGTCCTTAGACAAACGCTTTTGGTGGCGTTTGCTAGCTGCAGCATTTTTGCGTTTACGAACTGATGTTGGTTTTTCGTAGAACTCACGACGACGTGACTCAGTTACAACTCCAGCTTTTTCGCAACCACGTTTGAAGCGACGAAGCGCTGATTCAAATGGTTCGTTTTCTTTTACGCGCACACTTGGCATATAAAATAGATCTCTTACAGTTAATTACATTTGTCAGTATCGTTACTGACGGTTAGGCAAATTGCCCGGCCCAGTTTTAGCTTAGTTTTTAGGCTTTCCTTAAAACGGGGCGCGAGATTATAATACTCATCGAGGCAATTGCCAAATAGAATCCGACTAAATCTGCGAATAAGTGGTAAAAAAATACAATAATCATGAAAATTTCACATATATTGTCCAAATGAGACAAGAAAACGACATTGAAAGCGCAAACCCCATTACGTTGATTTTGGGCATAGAAACCTCATGTGATGAGACTGGCTTGGCATTTTATGATGTTGAGGAGGGTTTGATTGGTGATGTTTTGCATAGCCAAATCACTTTACATGCTGAATATGGCGGGGTAGTGCCCGAACTCGCATCTAGGGATCATATTTTACGCTTGGTTCCTCTTTTTGAAGAGTTGTTAGCGAAAACAGGCAAAACTCGACAAGATATTGATGCAGTGGCTTATACCGCGGGGCCGGGTTTGATTGGTGCACTGTTAACTGGGGCGGCTTTTGGCCGTAGCTTGGCTTGGGCTTTGGGGATTCCTGCTGTAGAAGTTCATCATATGGAAGGGCATTTGCTTGCCCCAATGCTTGAAGAGTCAGCGCCGTCATTTCCTTTTTTAGCTTTGTTGGTGTCAGGTGGGCATACACAAATTGTGTCAGTAAAGTCGGTTGGTGACTATGAAATACTCGGCGAAACCTTGGATGATGCCGCCGGTGAAGCGTTTGATAAAACGGCTAAATTGTTAGGTTTAGATTATCCGGGTGGGCCTGCCATTGCTAAATTAGCTGAACAAGGTAACTCTGAGCGTTTTACTTTTCCTCGGCCGATGTTGAACAAACCGAATCTTGATTTTAGTTTTAGTGGTTTGAAAACGCATGTATTAACGCAAGTAAAAAAGCTGCGGCTCGCTAATGAAATGGATAAGCAATGCAAGGCTGATTTGGCTTGTGCGTTTCAAGATGCTGTTGTTGATGTGCTGGTGAAAAAGTGTATACGGGCACTGAAACGGACTGGGTTTAAAACGATTGTTATAGCAGGTGGTGTCGGTGCGAATAAAAACTTACGTGCAGAATTGAAAGCGGGTTGTGAATCGATTGGTGTTGATGTGTTTTACCCGCGACAGGCTTTTTGTACTGATAATGGCGCTATGATTGCGTACGCCGGTTATCAGCGAGTGCTTAAAGGTGAAGGCGGTTGTGAAAATTTAACGATTGCTGGCCGGTCTCGCTGGCCAATGACAGAATTGACGTAAAAAAATGGCGAGTCTTAATATGTAAGGCTCGCCATTGATTTTCATTTTAACTCGCCTACTATTTAGCAGCCGCAATTGCCGTTACTAGCGCTTGAGTTGCCTCAGCATCATTGTATTTGCCATTAAAGTGCGATGTAACAACATCGTAAACAGCATTTTTAACGGGTGCTGGTGCAGCATGGCCATGCGCCATTGATCCATATAATGTGCCGCTTGAATTGGCTTCAGAAAGGTCTTTTATACCCTTTTTGCCGCAGTCATCAAAGTCGCTATCTGAAACGTCAATGCGAGCAGGCACAGAACCTTTGATTACATTAAACGATGATTGGAAACTGCGGTTCATAACCGATGAGCCTAAGGCTTGTTGGGCATCTTTATCTGATTCGCGAATATCGAATGTAACGAATTGGTCTGAGTTGAATGTTACCGAACCCTCTGTTCCTGGGAAGCGAATACAAACAAAGTCTTGGCCTGGCTGCTTACCGGCGTTTAAAAACTCGGCTTTGGCCCAATCGCCCATCATTTGCATACCGGCTTTTCCTTCTATAACCATTGCTGAAGCTAGGTTCCAGTCGCGGCCAGAGAAGTCATCATCTACATAAGAACGTAATACTGACATACGTCTAAATGCTTCTACCATTTTAGGGCCGCCTAATGCTTCAGGGTTTAGGTCAATCATTGATGCTTTGTAGAAATCCTTGCCTAAAGACAAGACAACCGCATCAAATATCGTTGCATCTTGCCATGCTTGGCCACCATGAGCGAGTGGAATGATGTTGTCTTCTTTCATGCCGTCTAAGACTTTTACGAGCTCATTCCATGTTGTGGGTACTTTGCCGCCGGTTGCATCCAGTGCTTCTTTGTTTATCCATATCCAGTTTGTTGAGTGGACATTGACGGGTGCAGCAACCCATTTCTCGTTATATTTAGAGAATTCTTGTAATGCTACTGGTACAACGTTGTCCCAATCTTCTTTTAAAGCTGTAGGTGTTAAGTCGCCAACTGCGCCATCAATTTTGGCCCAGTCTCTAATGTCAAAACCTAGCATTTGTGCAGCAGTGGGTGCATTGCCTGATGTGATGCGTGAGCGTAGTACTGTCATTGCAGCATCGCCACCGCCGCCAGCAATTGGCATGTCTTGCCAAACAAAACCTTTAGATTCTACGTCAGACTTTAATACTTCTAATGCTTCAGCTTCTCCGCCTGATGTCCACCAGTGTAGTACTTCAACCGTTTTAGCAGGTTCGCTCTGTGGTACAAAGACCTCAGCAGGCTCCTCTGTTGTGCTACTGTCACATGCCACTAAAGCTAGGGCGCTTAGCGCTAAAATTAGATGTTGTGATTTCATAAAAGTATCCTCGTCATGTATTCAATATTTTTTTAATTATTTTTATTTTTTTGTTGGGGTGTTCTTTATAGCTGAACATTAACACCAAACTTAAATATAATCACTAGAATAGCAGCAGAAAATTTGCCCTTAAGTGTGGGTTTGCGTGTCATTCTCTTTTTTGCAGGACAAAAAACGTTAGCTTGTATGAATTAGTCTTATAGTCTACTAATGCGTATATGAAAAGTTATTCTAGGTAATTCGGAGGTTTTTTTCGGATGAAGCGCGTAAATCCGCTAATTAATGCGAGATTATAAGAAAATCATATTTAAAGTATAAAAAAAATGGTGGGCTAATGCCCACCATTCAACTTTGCGTTGACTTTCTTGTGGAGGAGAAAGTTATTTTGCTGCTGCAACTGCTATCACAAGTTGTTTAACCGCTTCTTCATTGCTGTAAACACCGTTAAAGTGTCCAGTGATAACATCATACATAGCATTTTTTATTGCTGCTGGTGCAGCGTGCCCATGCGCTAGTGATCCAAATAAGCCATTGTTTTTGCTTGCTTTGGCAAAATCAGCAATGGCTTTTTTGCCGCAAGAATCAAAGTCGGTATCAGCCACATCAAGGCGCGCCGGTACAGAACCTTTCACCACGTTAAAAGCGGATTGAAATTTAGGTTTCATGATCGCTGAGGCCATGGCTAGTTGCGCAGGTTTGTCTGAGTCTTTAATGTCAAACATGACGAACTGATCAGCCAGAAATACGACGGCATCTTCAGTGCCTGGAAAGCGAATGCAGACAAAGTCTTCTTCTGGTTTTTTGCCGGCTTTAACAAATTCACCTTTTGCCCAGTCTCCTTGTATTTGCATACCTGCTTTACCTTCAATTACCATACCTGAGGCAATGTTCCAGTCGCGCCCGGAGAAGTTGTCATCAACGTAGCTGCGAAGCGTTTCCATGCGTCTGAACACTTCTAGCATTTTTGCTCCGCCCAAGGCTCTTGTGTCTAGGTCAATCATTGATGATTTGTAAAAACCTTTGCCAAGTGACATCACGACGGCATCAAAGATAACGGCTTCTTGCCAAGCTTGGCCGCCGTGCGCTAAAGCTGTTAGTCCATTTGCTTTCATGGCGTCTAAAACTAGAATTAATTCATCCCAGCTCGTTGGGGCTCTACCGCCAGTTGCATCTAATGCTTCTTTGTTTATCCATATCCAATTGCTTGAGTGTACATTGACTGGGGCGGCAATCCATACACCATTATGTTTTGAAAAGTTTTTTAAGGCTTCTGGAACAACGCTATCCCAGTTTTCGGCATTGGCTATAGTATTTAAATTAGCAACAGCACCGTTAATCTTGGCCCAGTCTTTTATGTCATAGCCAAGTACTTGGGCTGCTGTTGGGGCATTGCCGCTTGTAATGCGTGTGCGCAGTACAGTCATGGCCGAGTCGCCGCCGCCACCTGATACAGGCATGTCTGACCAGGTTACACCTTGTGATTCTAAGTCTTCTTTTAAGACATTTAATGCAGCGCCTTCGCTGCCGGAGGTCCACCAGTGTAGTACTTCTACATTGCCGGACAGGCTACTTTCTTGTGGTGCAGCTGCTGGAGTATTTGTTGAGTCTTTGCTTGTATTGTCACAAGATGCCAGCGCTAATGCGGCAAAGAGTAAAGTTAATAGTTTCATGTAGTTTGCCCTCGGTATTTTTGATTTGTCGGCTGTTATATCTCGACCTTGAGGATTGCAGCTCGTAAGAAAGTATAGTCAACAATAATTAATAAATCAATTAGATTTATTAATTATTGTTTTTGGAATTATGACCGGTAATATGCGTTTCTAAATGAAAGCTAATGTCTACTTGTTATGTTATTAACGTAGTTTGTTAAGAAAAGCAGGCTTTTGCGGGCAATGCAATAAGTTATTTCAAAGGAATGGGTAAGGTAAAAAAAATGGTGGGCTAATGCCCACCATCCAACTTTGCTTTAACTTTCTTTTTTCTAGGGAGGAGAAGTTACTGTGCAACAGCGATCGCTATTACCAGTTGTTTTACTGCTTCGGCATCGTCGTATTTGCCATTAAAGTGCGAGGTTACAACATCATATAATGCACTTTTAATCGCTGCTGGAGCGGCATGTCCGTGAGCCATTGAGCCAAATAGGCTACCATTTGAATTGGCTTCAGCTAGGTCAACCATGCCTTTTTTGGCACAAGCGTCAAAGTCTGTATCAGGTACATCGGTACGTGAAGGTACTGAGCCTTTTACGACGTTAAATGCTGACTGAAACTTAGGACTCATGACAGATGATGCCATCGCTAATTGAGCTGGCTTGTCCTTGTCTTTAATGTCGAACATAACGAATTGATCGGAGTTAAATGTTACAGAGCCTTGCGTGCCCGGGAAGCGAATACAAACAAAGTCTGAACCCGGTTTTTTACCTGCCTTGATAAATTCGCCTTTAGCCCAATCGCCCATCATTTGTACGCCTGCTTTACCTTCAATAACCATAGCTGATGCTAAGTTCCAGTCTCTACCTGAGAAGTTATCGTCAACGTAGCTACGTAATTTTGACATGCGTCTAAATGCTTCTAGCATTTTAGGTCCGCCCAGTGCTTGCGTATTTAGGTCTATCATTGCTGCTTTATAAAAGTCATTGCCTAGCGATAGAACGACTGCGTCAAATAAGGTTGCGTCTTGCCATGCTTGTCCGCCATGAG
>JAHDBX010000020.1:0-3585 GCA_020630145.1 Gammaproteobacteria bacterium
GTAAAAAAGGCCGGTAAATATGCCTGCGCTGCCAGCCAGTATCGAATGCGTAATGATTTGCCGCTTAACAGGAATGCGGCAAAGCGCAATAAGGATGGCGGCGGCAACCATGCCTATGCTTTGGATGGCTAAAGAAAATACCAAGGCGGTTTGACTGTCAATTTGTAGTACTTTTGTAAACACAGGGAAAGCAACGGCGCCTCCGCCAACACTGGTTGAGCCGGCTACAAAAGAGCCAAGCAGCATCGTCGCGCTGATCGTTATATTGTCTAAAACAACACGTATAGCTTCGTGAAAACCTAGGGATAAGAGCCAAACTGCCCAAACTGAGCTGATGATAAGAAGGTGGAATCTAAGTTGACGCATTGTTGTGACTATATGGTGGCGTTTGTGACTGTTAAGTACTAAAGCGGCTGAAGTGTAAAGGGTTATGCGTCATCAGTGTATCTTTATTTGCTCAGAAGTGCTGATGGTAAAGACGTATGTGCGGCGGAGCAATAAAATTAGTGTCTTATTTTTGATGTAGTTTGGTGCGGTTTTATGTGAAATTGTCGTTTGCTTGGCTAGACCAGTGAAGATCTGATGAAGAATTATAAATTTAAAATGCAGGAAATACGCGCTTAGTGTAATTATTGACGCGATAATGTCATTATTATTATTGACCGCCAAAGGAGCACTGTCTATAATCACGCGCCTTTAAGAACCGAATTATTTCGATCTGGTTTGTCGATCGCTTTTTAAAGAACGAGAGTGGCATCAAAGAAATGGGCAAAAAAGCCAGATTGGTCGCCATACTCTGCGGCATTCAAGTAGGACTGGTCATAGTATTTAGCTCACTTTTATGGTGTGTTAAGGGCGAGTTCGCGGCAATATCGTTGCTTTTAGGCGGATTTGTCGGTGTTTTAGCGGGTTTGTTTTTAGCGGTAAAAGTGTTTTCGGTGGGCGTTGTGCCAACGACAACTTTTTTACGGCGTTATTACTCAGGCCACATGCTGAAATTGATGTTAATAGCAGTTATGCTGGTATTGATATTTAAGTTTATAGAGGTTGATGCGCTTTTTCTCATTATGGGTTTGTGCATTTCCCAGGTTGTTTATTTGATAATTTTGCCTTTTGTAAAAAGGCTCTAAATAAAAAATAGGTTGTTATGGCTTCAAACGGCGCTGAACAAACACAAAGTGAATATATTGTTCACCATTTGTCTAATCTAACGTATGGCAAGCATCCCGATGGTTCTTGGGGTTTTGCACACGGTGGCGAAGAAGCTGCTGCAATGGGTTTCAATGCGATTCACGTTGATTCCATGTTTTGGTCACTATTGTTGGGCGTGGTATTTTGCTGGATTTTCCGTAGTGCTGCCAAAAAAGCACAGGCAGGCGTGCCAAGCTTATTTCTAAATATGATCGAGACGGTTATTGAGTTTGTCGATAACACCGTTAAAGATATGTTCCACGGTCATAACCCATTAATTGCACCTTTGGCCTTAACGGTTTTTGTTTGGGTCTTCTTTATGAATCTAATGGATCTTGTTCCAGTTGATTGGATTCCGCACGCTGCATTATTGATGGGCGTGGATTATATGAAGATTGTGCCATCAACAGATCCTAATATTGCGCTTGGTTTGGCTGTAGGTGTATTCATATTGATGCTTTACTATGGTATCAAAGTCAAAAAAGTTGGCTTTATTAAAGAATTAACTTTGCATCCTTTTGCGCCGCCTACAAAAGGTATTGGTCTTATCTTTGCGCCTGTACTTATCGTGGTTAACTTATTTATGGAAACAGTTGGCTTATTGGCTAAGCCTTTTTCATTAGGTCTACGATTGTTCGGTAACATGTATGCGGGTGAAATGATCTTTATTCTTATCGCAACCATGTACAGCGGTGGCTTGTTATGGGGCGGTATTGGCGGTACTTTGCAGCTAGGTTGGGCTATTTTCCACATACTAGTTGTTACCTTGCAGGCCTTTATCTTTATGGTATTAACGATCGTGTACTTAAGTATGGCGCACGATACGCACTAACAATTATTAACTTTAACTTTAAATATAACGAGGAAAAATCATGGAATTAGTATACGTAGCAGCAGCAATCATGCTTGGTTTGGGTGCACTAGGTGCAGCAATCGGTGTAGGTATCTTAGGTGGTAAACTGCTTGAAGGTTCTTCACGTCAACCTGAATTAGCGCCTAAATTACAAGGTACATTCTTTCTTGCCGCTGGCTTGATCGATGCGATTCCAATTATCGGTGTTGGTATTGCTATGTACTTGATTTTCGTAGTAGCTGCTTAATTCGAGTCGGTAAGTAACTTTCCGATCAATGACATTAAGAGGATAAGAGCGTGAATATAAATCTTACGCTGATTGGCCAAACCATATCGTTTGCGGTATTTGTTTGGTTCTGCATGAAGTATGTATGGCCACCTATTATGGCTGTGCTAGAAGAACGTAAAAAGAAAATTGCTGATGGTTTAGCAGCAGCTGAGCTTGGTGCTGAAGCGCAAGAAAAAGCTGAAGCTGAAGCGGCTGAAATGTTGAAAGAAGCAAAACAGCAAGCATCAGATATTATTTCGCAAGCGCAAAAGCGTGGTAACGAAATGGTAGAAGAGGCAAAAACTACGGCTAAAACAGAAGCAGAGCGTGTTAAAACATCTGCTGAAGCAGAACTTGAGCAAGAAGTATCTCGTGCACGTGAAACGCTACGTGGCCAAGTGGCTACATTAGCAGTTAGCGGTGCCGAGAAAATTTTGCAACGTGAAATTGATGCGAAAGCCCATCAACAAGTTGTTGATGAGTTGGTTGCACAAATTTAAGCTGGGTTGATTTGATCACATGAGCAATAACAGTACAACAGCACGTCCATACGCGAAAGCCGCTTTTGAATATGCGCAAAGCAATAAAAACTTTGATGCATGGACAGATGGTTTAGCTAATTTATCAGCCATTGCATTAGACCCTGCTGCTGCAGGTTTATTTAGCAACCCTAAAGTCAGTCGTGAGCAACGTGCTGATGTATTTGCAGGTGCTTTGGGTGAAAAAGCAGATGCGGGTTTGGTTAATTTTGTGCGTTTATTAGCGAGTAATGACCGTTTGGCGGCATTGCCCGAAATTAATGAACAGTTTGCAATACTACGAGCAGAAGTAGAAAGTGTGCTTGAAGGTACTGTGATTTGCGCGAAGGCTATTGATAGCAAGCAAGAAGCGGCCATTGCGGCGGCGCTTTCAAAACGTTTAGATAAAACCGTTAAATTGCAAAGCGAAGTAGATGAGTCTTTAATCGGCGGCGTAAAAATTAAAGTCGGCGACTTCGTGATTGATGGCAGCGTGAAAGCGCGTTTAGAAAAAATGGCAGGTGCCCTAGCTAATTAAAAATTAATTACGCTAGGCCCCTAAAAATTACTGATATAGAGGAAACGACAATGCAACTGAACCCTTCAGAAATCAGCGAACTGATTAAGAAGCGTATCGAAAACTTCGATATGGATTCTGAAGCGCGCACCGAAGGCACCATCGTAAGCTTGAATGACGGTATTATCCGTGTTCATGGTTTGGCCGATGTTATGCAAGGTGAAATGTTAGCTTTACC
>JAHDBX010000020.1:3595-4848 GCA_020630145.1 Gammaproteobacteria bacterium
ATGCACTTGCACTTAACTTAGAGCGCGACTCGGTTGGTGCGGTTGTATTAGGTACATACGGACACTTACAAGAAGGCGATACAGTGCAATGTACGGGTCGTATTCTTGAAGTGCCAGTAGGCGAAGCAATGATTGGCCGTGTAGTGAATGCACTAGGTGAGCCAATTGATGGTAAAGGTCCTATTGAAACAGATCATTCATTACCTATTGAACGTATCGCACCGGGTGTAATTGAGCGCCAATCGGTAGATGAGCCCGTTCAAACAGGTATTAAAGCGATGGACGCGATGGTGCCAATTGGCCGCGGTCAACGTGAATTAATTATTGGCGATCGCCAAACAGGTAAAACAGCGGTAGCTATTGATGCCATTATCAACCAAAAAGGTACAGGTGTTAAATGTATCTACGTTGCTATTGGTCAAAAGCAATCTTCAATTGCTGCGGTAGTGCGTAAGTTAGAAGAGCACGGTGCAATGGGCCACACAATTGTGGTTGCTGCAGGTGCATCTGATCCAGCCGTTATGCAATTTATCGCGCCTTACTCAGGTTGTTCAATGGGAGAGTACTTCCGTGACTTAGGTGAAGACGCTTTAATTGTTTATGATGATTTATCAAAACAAGCGGTAGCTTATCGTCAAATCTCATTATTGCTACGCCGCCCACCAGGCCGTGAAGCATTCCCGGGTGACGTATTCTACTTGCATTCACGTCTACTAGAACGTGCTTCGCGTATTAACGCAGAAGAAGTAGAGCGTTTAACAGATGGTAAAGTAAAAGGTAAAACAGGTTCATTAACAGCATTGCCTGTTATTGAAACGCAAGCTGGTGACGTATCAGCATTCGTACCAACAAACGTAATTTCGATTACAGATGGCCAAATCTTCTTAGAAACTAACTTGTTTAACGCTGGTATTCGTCCAGCGATTAACGCGGGTGTGTCAGTATCTCGAGTAGGTGGTGCGGCACAGTCTAAGATCATTAAAAAGCTCGGTGGCGGTGTGCGTTTAGCACTTGCGCAATATGCTGAATTAGCAGCGTTCTCGCAATTTGCATCTGACCTTGATGATGCAACACGTAAACAGTTAGAGCGTGGTGAGCGTGTAACTGAGTTAATGAAGCAAAGCCAATATGCGCCATTATCAGTAGCTGATATGGCTTTATCTTTATACGCTATCGAAGAAGGTTTCTTAGATGACGTTGATAAAGCAAAAGTTGTTGATTTTGAAGCAGCTTTACATGCACATGCAGCAGGC
>JAHDBX010000020.1:4858-12087 GCA_020630145.1 Gammaproteobacteria bacterium
AGTGCGGCTGACTTATTGAAGAAAATTAACGATAGCGGCGACTACAACGATGAAATCAAATCAGGGCTGAAAGCAGTTCTTGAAGATTTCAAAAAGAATGGCGTTTACTAATAAAGGCATTATGTAATGGCAGTCGGTAAAGAGATCCGCAACCAGATCGGCAGTGTAAAAAATACACAGAAGATCACTAAAGCAATGCAATTGGTTGCAGCAAGTAAAATGCGTAAAGCACAAGAGCGTATGGAGGCATCAAAGCCCTATGCGGAAAAAATTCGTGCAATCGTAGGTCACTTGTCGCAAGCGCATTCTGAGTATCATCATCCTTATTTGCAAGAGATTGCCGATGAAGATGTAAAACGCGTAGGCTATATCATCGTGTCAACGGATCGCGGTTTATGCGGCGGTTTAAACATTAACTTGTTTAAGCGTGCGGTAAGCAGCATTAAAGAATGGCAAGAAAAAGATGTTGAAGCAGACGTTGCGTTAATTGGTCGTAAAGCGGGCGCTTTCTTTAGTCGTTTCCCTAACATTGCTGCTAAAGCGGCAGACTTGGGTGATTCGCCTAGAATGGAAGAGCTGCTTGGTTCAATCAAAGTGATGCTGGATGCTTATGATGAAGGCAAAATTCAACGTTTGTACATTGTACAAAATGAATTTATTAATACGATGACGCAAGAAGCTGAAGTTATGCAGTTATTGCCCGTTGAGCCTAAGCATGAAAGCGAAATAGAGTATCACTGGGATTATATATACGAGCCAGAAGCACCGGTTGTATTAGATACTTTATTAAAGCGTTATACCGAATCATTGGTATATCAAGCCGTAGTAGAAAACGTAGCCTGTGAAATGGCTGCTCGTATGGTAGCGATGAAGAGCGCCACAGATAATGCTGGTGACTTAATTAAACAGCTTCAATTGGTATATAACAAAGCCCGTCAAGCAGCGATTACGCAAGAGCTTGGTGAAATTGTTGCTGGCGCAGCCGCCGTTTAGAAAAGATTTTTTAGAATTTAGATTAAATATTTAGGTATACAGAGGACTTCAAAATGAGTACAGGTACCATCGTTCAAATCATTGGCGCTGTTGTGGATATAGAATTTCCACGTGCAGAAGTGCCTAAAATTTACGACGCCCTAAAACTTGCCGACCAGGACATCACTTTCGAAGTGCAAGGTCAGCTAGGTGATGGCGTAGTACGTACGATTGCAATGGGTACTACAGACGGTTTACGTCGTGGTATGACAGCAAACAATACTGGCGAGCCAATTAAGGTACCAACAGGTACTAAAACATTGGGTCGTATCATGAACGTATTGGGCACACCAATCGATCATGCTGGTCCTGTAGAATCTGACGAAGATTGGGCTATTCACCGCGAAGCACCAAGTTATGAAGATCAGTCTGGAGCAACTGAGTTGTTAGAGACAGGTATTAAAGTAATCGATCTTCTTTGCCCATTCGCTAAGGGTGGTAAAGTAGGTTTATTTGGTGGTGCGGGTGTTGGTAAAACCGTAAACATGATGGAATTGATTCGTAACATCGCGATCGAGCATAGCGGCTACTCAGTATTTGCTGGTGTAGGTGAGCGTACTCGTGAAGGTAACGATTTCTATCACGAAATGAAAGATTCAAACGTACTAGATAAAGTTGCCCTAGTATACGGTCAGATGAATGAGCCACCGGGTAACCGCTTACGCGTAGCCCTAACAGGCTTAACCATGGCTGAGCGTTTCCGTGAAGATGGTAACGACGTTCTACTATTTATTGATAATATTTATCGTTATACGCTTGCGGGTACAGAAGTATCAGCATTACTAGGTCGTATGCCATCAGCGGTGGGCTATCAGCCAACACTTGCTGAAGAAATGGGTGTATTGCAAGAGCGTATTACATCAACAAAAACGGGTTCTATTACATCTATCCAAGCGGTATACGTACCTGCGGATGATTTAACCGATCCGTCACCAGCAACAACATTTGCTCACTTAGACGCAACCGTTGTACTGTCTCGTCAAATTGCATCTTTAGGTATTTACCCAGCGGTAGATCCACTTGATTCAACATCGCGTCAGCTGGATCCATTAATTGTTGGTGAAGAACACTACAACATCGCGCGTAATGTACAAAACACATTGCAACGCTATGAAGAGCTAAAAGACATCATCGCTATTTTAGGTATGGATGAATTGTCTGAAGAAGATAAGCAATTGGTAGCACGCGCACGTAAAATGCAGCGTTTCCTATCTCAGCCTTTCTTCGTTGCTGAAGTATTTACCGGTTCGCCAGGTAAATATGTATCGCTGAAAGATACAATTGCAGCTTTCCAAGGCATTTTGGCAGGTGAGTATGATCACCTTCCGGAACAGGCTTTCTACATGGTTGGTAGCATCGACGAAGTTGTCGAAAAAGCCAAAGACATGTAATTTGATGGGCTCTTTTGCTCGATAACTTCGTTGCGAAAGAGTCTGAAAATGCTTATCTACTATAAGTAGAATCCGCTTTTCAGACTCTTTCGCGCCTCGTTCTCAAACAAAATCGCCACATCAAAATAAGTAGTAAGGTTTATATGGCTTCTCATTTTTATCGTGAGTAGCTAAAAAATTAAGAAGTCTTATTAACACGGCTTCGTAACTAGAAATAACAAATAATAGGTTAAGTATGGCCACCACAATGCAAGTAGAAATCGTTAGTGCAGAGAAAGCAATTTTTTCAGGTGAAGCTGAAATGTTGGTTGCGCCTACTGTTGATGGTGAAATCGGTATCATGCCGCGTCATACTCAAGTACTTGCTCAGCTGGGTGCGGGTGAAGTGCGCCTGAAGTTACCTAATCAAACGGAAGAAGAAGCTATTTTTGTTGCTGGTGGTATATTGGAAGTACAACCGCATATAGTAACCGTACTATCTGATACGGCTGAACGTGCTGCTGACCTTGATGAAGCCGCTGCTTTAGAGGCAAAACAGCGCGCAGAAGACGCAATGGCAGATCAAGACGGTAAAATGGATTTAGCTAAAGTACAGGTTGAGCTAGCTGAAGCTGTAGCTCGTTTGCAGTTAATTGAAAAATTGAAGCAACGTCGATAGCGTTAAGCGTACTGCATCACAGCTTAACAATTGTTAGGTTTACAAATTAATCTATAATCGCTATTCTCGCCAACTCTTTATTTCATCTATCAGGGTCAAGGCGTGCCAAAAAAAGTTAATATAGTCATTCTAGCTGCGGGTAAAGGCACTCGCATGCGTTCATCTCTACCTAAAGTTTTACATTCATTAAGCCATAAAACTTTATTAGGCCATGTCGTTGATACAAGCCGATCTGTAGATGCAGACAATATTTGCGTAGTTTATGGGCATGGTGGCGACCAAGTGCTTGATACTTTTAGTGGGCAAGATGATGTAGCTTGGGCAGAACAAAAAGAGCAACTTGGTACAGGGCACGCATTAAAAGTTGCTATACCTAAGCTTGAAAAAGAAGGTGTAACCCTGGTTTTATATGGGGATGTGCCATTAACCCGAAAAGAAACCCTAGAAAAGCTGATCGCAGATTGTGGTGAGAATAGTATTGCTTTACTAACAGCCAAAGTGGCTGATCCGACGGGTTATGGTCGAATTGTGCGTGATTCTTCAGCTAAGGTAACAGCTATTGTTGAGCATAAAGATGCAAATGCTGAGCAACTCAAAATCGATGAAATTAATACAGGCATACTTGCTTTGCCTGCTGGCAAGATAGAGAAATGGGTTAATGCCTTTAGCAATGATAATGCTCAGGGCGAGTATTATTTAACTGATGTAATAGAGCTTGCTGTTAATGAAGGTTGTAGTGTTAATACAACGTGTGTAGATGATTTTTATGAAACATTAGGTGTAAATAGTCGCCAGCAATTGGCTGAATTAGAGCGTTACTACCAGTTGCAAGAAGCAGAAAAACTTATGGCTGCAGGTGTAACCTTGCGTGACCCTGCCAGGCTTGATGTAAGAGGAAGTGTAACGGTTGGTCAGGATAGCATTATAGATGTGAATGTTATTTTTGAAGGCGATTGTGAAATTGGTGCAAATGTAAATATAGGTGCGAATTGTCATTTTAAAAATGCCAAAATAGGCGCTAATACAACAATTTTAGCTAACTCAATTATTGAAGATTCATCAATTGGCGAGTATGCCAATATAGGCCCTTATGCACGTTTACGTCCGGGCACAGATCTTGCTGATAAGACCAAGGTTGGTAATTTTGTAGAAATAAAAAATGCCAATATAGATGTAGGTAGTAAGGTAAATCACTTAAGTTATGTAGGTGATGCAAAAGTAGGAAAAGGCGTAAATATAGGTGCTGGGAGCATTACTTGCAATTATGATGGTGTGAATAAGCACCAAACCGTCATAGAAGACAAATGCTTTATTGGTTCAAACTCTGCTTTAGTTGCACCAGTTAAAATTGCCAAAGGTTCAACAGTTGGTGCAGGTTCGACAATTACTGTCAGTACTGACGAAGAAACATTAACCGTAGCGCGTGCGAAACAACGTGCTATTAAAGGTTGGAAACGACCTGTAAAGAAAAAATAATAGGAAATCATTATGTGTGGAATAGTAGGCGCAATCAGTGAACGTAATGTAGCGCATATATTAATAGAAGGCCTTAAGCGTCTGGAGTATCGAGGTTACGACTCAGCTGGCCTTGCTATAGTTGATAATAAACAAACTTTAAATCGTGCGCGTACACTTGGCAAAGTCGCTGAGCTAGAAAAAGAATATGAAAGCGCTCCTTTTTTGGGTGAATGCGGTATTGCTCATACACGCTGGGCAACACACGGTGTGCCATCGGTGGCTAATGCTCATCCACATATGTCTAATGACCGCGTCGCGGTTGTTCACAATGGTATTATTGAAAATTACGAAGAGTTACGTGAGCAATTAAGAGCAAAAGGCTATAACTTTACGTCCGAAACGGATACCGAAGTAATCGTACATTTAATTGATTCACATATAGATAGTACGGACTCTTTGTATGATGCGGTTAAAAAGTCAGTTGAAGAATTGGAAGGTGCTTATGCACTTGGTGTGATTCGTAAAAATAACGATGGCGAAATAGTCACTTGTAGAAACGGTAGTCCTTTAGTTATTGGTATGGGCTTTGAAGAGCATTTTATTGCTTCTGATGTGCATGCGCTACTACCTGTTACACAGCGTTTTATCTTTTTAGAAGAAGATGATATTGCCGTAGTCACAAAGCAAAAAGTCACCATTTATGATCACTCAGGAAAAGAAGTAAAGCGTCAAGAAAAACTGTCTGAATTAAGTGGAGATGCAGTAGGCAAAGGTGAATATAAGCACTATATGCTGAAAGAAATTTATGAGCAGCCAGAGTGTATAGCAAATACTTTAGAAGGTCGCTTGGGTGAAGAAGGCATATTACCTGGCATCTTTGGCAGTAAGTGCGATAGCATTCTTGCTGAAGTAAAAAACGTCACCATTATTGCTTGTGGTACCAGTTATCACTCAGCCAGTATTGCAAAGTACTGGATAGAAAAGCTTGCTGAAATTCCTTGTTCGGTAGAGATTGCAAGTGAGTTTCGTTATCGCAAAATTGTTGTGCCTGAAAAAGCCTTATTTGTCACTATTTCACAGTCTGGTGAAACAGCTGACACCATGGCTGCATTAAACTTTGCTAAAGAAAAAGGCTACTTTGCAAGTTTATCTATTTGTAATGTGCCTGAAAGTTCTTTGGTGCGTGAATCAGATATGGCTTTGATGACCCGTGCAGGTCCTGAGATTGGTGTCGCATCAACAAAAGCATTTACTACACAGTTAGTTGCACTTTATATTTTGACACTAAGTTTGGCTAAACATACTCAGCCAGACAATAAAGAAATACAAAAACAAGGTGTGGCAGATTTAAAACATTTACCCGCTTTAATTGCAAATGTTTTAAAGTTAGACGAAAAAATTAAAAAAGTATCAGAAGACTTTATTGATAAGCACCATACCTTATTTTTGGGGCGAGGCACGATTTACCCCGTTGCATTAGAAGGCGCGCTTAAGTTAAAAGAAATTTCGTATATACATGCTGAAGGTTATCCTGCTGGTGAGTTGAAGCACGGACCATTAGCACTGGTTGATGCAGATATGCCAGTCGTAGCTGTTGCACCTAATAATGAGTTGATGGACAAGCTGAAATCTAATCTGCAGGAAGTTGCGGCTCGTGGTGGTCAGCTCTATGTGTTTGCAGATAAGGCTTTTCATTATGAAGCTGAAGATGGCATTAAAATTATTGAAGTGCCGCATTGTTCAAATGAAATGGCGCCAATTGTATTTACCGTGCCATTACAAATTCTGTCATATCATGTTGCGGTAATGCGCGGTACCGATGTTGACCAGCCACGTAATTTGGCGAAGTCAGTAACCGTTGAATAAAACGTCTTAAAGAGAAATATTGGACAAGTAAAAAAGCCGCTATGAAAGCGGCTTTTATTTTTATCAAATAAAAGAAACAAACGTCTCTAATTTAAATGGTTAACTAATATTGTTTATTTCGTCTTACAAAAAAACTTAATACAAATAATATTAACAGCCAGATTACACCTGTTGAGCCCGACCCCCTTGACCTTTGGACAACCGGATTATTTGCAGTATCCACTTGATCAGTATCCAGGAAATCCGGTACACCGTCTTGATCAGAGTCTGGGCAATTCATACTGGCTTGCGCACTAAAGACTGGACACTCATTTAAGTCAGATACGCCATCGCTGTCTGAATCGCCAGACATATCCGCTGTTGCGGCAGTGTTGTCTTGGTCCGCATCGAATATATCCGGTATATCATCCGCGTCTGCACTGGGGTTAGCTTCGCTATATAAGGTCGCAATGATACCGTCGTCATAACCATCACCATCGGCATCTACATTCGTTGCGCCAGTGACTGCTGAGTGATTGAAATCATAACTATCATCAATACCATCACCATCGGTATCTATGCCAGATAAAGTAATGGTTAATGGCGTGTCTTGATCATCGCTCGTTCCATCGTTATCACTGTCAGTATCTAGGTGGTTGGGAACACCATCACCATCGATATCGCTAGGCATACGATCATCAATACCGTCCATATTGGCATCGACGCGCGCAGTATCTGAAGGGTCATCTATATCAAGGCCATTGCCAATGCCATCGTTATCGGTGTCCAGTAAGGCAAAGGCTTCGACAATATCCGGAATATTATCATTATCAGAATCGGCATCC
>JAHDBX010000021.1 GCA_020630145.1 Gammaproteobacteria bacterium
AGTTAATTGATAAACAGTATAAACATGCAAGACCCGGTATCCAAAATATGCCCTGGGGTACACGTGATATGTCTATCTCAGATCCATTTGGAAACAAACTTATCTTTAATGAAGAACAGGGCAGATAACAAACGCAGCAAGTGCTGCCTACAAAAAGCGCCGCGCTTTCTGCAAGCCTTAACTTTACTCGGTTAATAAACTATGGATTTATTACTTCAAATATGGGGTGGCGGTTGTTATTTATCAAACAAAATTCTGTTTTCCGTTTCTGAGACACAAACTGAGTCTGTTAAAAGAAAGCTGAAAATATTAGGGTGGTTAGTATACATATTGGGTGTACCAGCCTGGGTAATTATTCTAGTTTCAAATAACGATTGGATAGCCGCTTCAATAGAAGCTGGCGGAATCCCTGCCATGCTCTTAGGCCTTTACAATACAATCCATAATCATCAGAAAGTGAATCATGCCTTTAATAGAGTTGTATCATTCTGCACATACTCATCACTAGCATTTGGCTTATCATTTAGTGTTTATCACCATGGTGGTATAAACTCACTTACTCAAGTATTAGAGGTGGGTGTTATGCTTGGTTTTCTTCTTGGTAGTTATTTTTTAGCAAAAGGTAACTCAAATGGGTGGCTTTTTTTCATGCTAATGAACTTAAGCATGGCATCGTTAATGTTTATTCAAGATAAGCCCGTACTTATAGTTCAACAACTTATATCACTATGCTTTGTTATTTATGGCTTTGTGAAATCCCGAAATAAGTAAAAAGGTGTTAAATGTTAAAATATTTTAGAATCGCAAGCCTTTTAGAAGGC
This sequence comes from Gammaproteobacteria bacterium, assembly GCA_020630145.1. Taxonomy (GTDB): domain Bacteria; phylum Pseudomonadota; class Gammaproteobacteria; order HTCC5015; family HTCC5015; genus JAHDBX01. The sequence goes on from JAHDBX010000021.1 coordinate 822, forward strand.
ATCTCTTATTTAATCATACTATGTGTAAGCTTTAATTTTATTAGCCGAGAGTTTGTATTTATAATTGGCATGGCACATGGTGCTTTGTTTGTTTTATATTTTGTGCTTTCACTTTTAGTGTCACATAAAAGAAGTTGGCCTGTTATTACTTGGCTTCTGGTATTTTTAGCCGCTATTGTTCCTTTTGCTTTTTTATTTGTTGAAGTTTTTTTGCGAAAAGAAATTCAAAAAAATGAAGGCATTACATAACTGCTTATAAGGTATATTCACCATTCGCATTACGAGTAAATAAAAGCATGATTGAAATAATTGTACTGTTAGAAGTAAAGAACGAAGACTCATTCAAGGAATTTGAATCAAGGGCTATTACTATTATGCAAAAATATAATGGTAGATTAATATCTGCATTTAAGCCGAATGAAAGTGAGTCTACCCTAGCAAATATTTTTGAAGTGCATTACCTCGAATTCCCAGACTTAGACGCATTTAATCATTACAAATCAGACCCCGAACATAATGAACTAAAAGCATTACGGAATCATGCTATTTCAAAAACATCTGTAATAGTATCAGGCGAAAAGGTTGTTTATTAAAGCAAAAATACATCGTAAGGCGTTTTGATTACTTCACGAAAGTGGCATTTCTATCACTGCCTTGCCTTTCAACCACGCTTTATTAGGCTCACGTAAACAAAGCATTGACAGGAATACTGTATGACATTCAAAGCTACTTGCTGCTGTAAACAATTATCCATCACTGTATCAAGTCATCCTGAAATAAATTCGGTTTGTCATTGTAATAACTGTAAACAACGTACAGGTAGTGCCTTTGGCATATCTATGTATTTTAAAACTGGGGCTATAATAAATAAAACGGGTGAAACAAAGGTGTATAAGTTTTTCCATAAAGAACAGTCTCATGAGCAATGCCGTTATTTCTGCCCGCAGTGTGGCACTACTCTGTATTGGACTATTTCAACTATGCCTGACTTATTAGGTATAGCAGGAGGATGTTTTTCAGCATCAGATATTTTAGAACCCACTCATACGCTTAATAACGCTAATAAATGTTCGTGGGTTAATTTTCCTAGCAAGTGGCATGTTCAGGAATGATATTATATAACTAGGCAATTAAAAACAGTTCTCAAAATATATTATGCTGGCATTACGTATGGATTGGGGGTGGTATGACTATAGGCTCAAAAGCTGAACTTTCAGCACAACTTGTTCTGGAGATTGTTGTAAGTAAGCTCAATAATTCTTTAGTGTTTTATAAAGCGCTCGGTTTTGAGCTGGAACGCCGTTCAGAAAATTTTGCTGTTTTGCGTTGGCATACTCGCTACATATTTTTATTAGAAGATAAGGAAAGGCGGCCTCTTAATGCTTCGGTAGCGAATGTACGTGTGCTTGTAGAAAATATCGATGTCGTGTGGGAGCGTGCAGGCAAATTACATGCAGATATTGAGTCGCCACCAAACGTACAACCTTATGGTATACGAGACTTTACTATTCTTGACCCTGATGGTTTCGGTATTCGCTTTGCCGAAATACTTCCTAGTGCTCAAGTAAAGGAAGAATAATGGATTATATTTTATTTATTCATAATAATACTGAATCTGAAACCCACCGCAAACAGTGGGATGATTTTTTTGCCGCTGCAAATGAAAGTGGTATTTTTCTTGGTGGTAGTGAGATATCGAATCAAGTGCAAATTGGCCATAAACCTGTTGATAAAATAACAAATAGTATTGATGGCTTTATGCGTTTTAAGTCCGAAGATAAAAACGCTGTATTATCATTACTAAGTAAACACCCCGTGATATTACAGGGTGGTACTGTAGAGCTTTGTGAAATGCCTAAATCTTAAGTATTACATTGTAGTTTGCCTGTTTATTTACGTACTTATTATTATTTCAATTAGGTTCGCTTTTTGAGATTGAATGGCTCTGCTCACTGTACTCTCAATATCGTCTGCAAGCTGAACCCGCTGCCCCTGCATACCCATAGATTTTGCTAAAGCGATAAAGTCTATAGCTGGGTTATTAATTTCCATTGCGATGAAGCGATCTGTTTTTGCTGAGGTGTAATGCGCTTGAGAGCGCATAAAATTTTTCAATACATTGTATTCCATATTATTTATAACGATAAACGTCACCGGTAAATTTTCATGAACGGCTGTCCATAGTGCTTGTGGCGAATACATAGCCGCACCATCACCTACAAGTGAAACAACCGGTTTTTTACCTAGACCTAATGAAAAGCCTACTGCCGCTGGCATACCCCAACCAAGTGCGCCACCCCGTAAAAAAGAGTATTGTTTTGTAGCGTTGTTATTTAAAAACTTACGTAAATGTGCTGCTGTTGCTATCGCTTCGTCAACAATAGGCACTGAGCCTATTGCTTTTGCCAATTCACGTGCTGCTACTTGTGGGTGAATAATTATGTGTTCATCAAGTTTGCTGGTTTCCTTATGCAGTTTTTCTTTTTTAACTGCAAAATTTTTCTTTTCTCTGTTGCATTGTTGCTGATACTCATCATGCCGACTATAGAGGTTTTCTTTTAATAGTCGGTTTAATTTTTGTAATGAGAACTGAATATCGCCAACAACTGATAACTTAGACGAATAAGTTCGGCCTAAATCTCGGCCATCGACAGATAGTTGAAAGAGTTCACAGGTCTCTGGCAGTGCAGATACATCAGAATATAAAATGGTTATAAACGATTTTCCACCTAAAGCAAAAACGCAGTCATAGTTTTTTAATTTTTCAGCAATATCTATCGCTTTTGTTGGTAGGTTTCCCTGCCATAAATAATGGCCTGTTGGGTAAGGTATGTGTGCTGGCCATGATGACCCATATACGGGCGCGGCTAATATTTCTGCTAGGTCTACAACTTCTTTGTATGCGTCATTACTTGAAATTTCATCACCCGCTATGATTGCAACTTTACCTACGGGCACATTTGATAACTCCTGCGCGAGCTCAGGTAAGGAATGGGCTACGGGCCGTCTATCCACATGTGATATACGGGGTATATTTATATCACTATTCGCTTCCATAACATCCATGGGCAATGACAAGAACACGGGGCCAGATGGTGTTGCCTGGCTATCTTGAAACGCTCTATGAATAAGCACGGGGATTTTTTCAGGTGCATTTACTTCCGTAGCCCATTTGCAGCTAGGTGTGGCAATAGAGACCAAGTCTCCTTGTAACAAAGGATCGGTGATAGCGTGACGCGAGTCCTGCTGACCCGCCGTGACGACTAAGGGTGTGCCAGAAGTATAAGCATTTAACAAATTACCAAGACCATGCCCCAAGCCACCTGCTGTATGTAAATTAATAAAGCCAGGTTTACCTGATGCTTGAGCGTAGCCATCTGCCATAGCGACAACACTAGATTCTTGCAGGCCCAGCACATAGTGAATAGTAGGCTTATTAAGGAGCGCATCCATTAATGGCAGCTCTGTGGTACCGGGATTGCCAAAAATATATTCTACACCTTCACTTTCCAATGCTTCTAAAAGTATATTAGCGCCGCTACGTACATTAGACTTCATTACCTTACTCTCTATTTATTTACTGTATTTATAAATAGAATAATAGTGCTGTTTTTATAGCATTTTCTCCTTTTATTGCCGTTTTAATTTGTTTTTACAGAAATTTTTTTTGCATATTTACAATTATTCAGAATATAATTCTGACCATACTAAGACATTAATTAAGAAGCAAAAATATGGATAGCACCGATAGAAAAATATTAGCCATACTGCATAGCAATGCACGCATTACCAACCCTGAACTTGCAGAATCTGTAGGTCTATCAACCAGCCCTTGTTGGTCTAGAATACGCCGCATGGAAAAAGAACAGGTCATTCAAAAGTATGTGACGATTATTAATCAGGAAAAAATTGGCCTGCCGGACACCGCTATTATTGAAATTATGTTTGAGCGTCACGATGCAAGTGTGTTTAGTGACTTTAAAGACACTATTGCCAACATGCCTGAGGTTATTGAAGCTTATATGCTGACAGGAGAATATGATTGCTTTATGAAGGTGGCTGTATCTGGCGCGACGGGTTATGAAGATTTCCTTGTTAATAAACTTTATAAAATACGCGGCATTAAAAATACTCGATCTAGCTTAGCACTATCTTGTTTTAAACAAGCGTATTCACCCGCACCTTTATAATTAGGCCACTAAAGAAACTGTAAGATTTTAGTACTCTTGTCTATTACAAGTGACTTATTTCGCTATATTTAAAAACCTCTTGAGATTATGGCTAATACTGGTTTACTACCGTAGAATAGGCTGCTTATACTTTTAAGTAGAATTACATTACGTTGGAATAAAAATGCAATTTGTGGAATTGGTCGCTGTAATAGCGGTACTTCAATTTTTCTTTTTTGGCTTTATGACAGGCCAGGCACGACGATCATCTGGCCTTAAAGCACCGGCCATTAGTGGCCATGAAGGTTTTGAACGTATGTACCGTGTACAAGTAAACACTTTAGAAACGTTAGTTGCTTTTCTTCCCGCTTTATTTATCGCTGCTAAATATTGGCCAACGATTTTGGTTGCTGTTATTGGTGCTGTTTATATTGTTGGCCGTTTTATATATTGGCGCGCTTATGTCAGCGCCCCAGCTAAACGTGGTATGGGTTTTATGGTATCCATCATCCCTACTTCTATTTTATTAGCGCTCGCTTTTGTTGGTATTATTTTGTCTTTAGTCGGTATATAGATGACACGTTTATGAATAAGGTTACTACTACTGCGCTACCCCCTGAAAGTGCTTTACATAAACGTATAGCACCAACAGACTTTGTTGATTGCTATGTTGTTAAGTCTGATTTGTCACCCCGTGAAGCAGCCGAGATTATTACGCGTTTTCCAGGGTGGGTAAATTTTCTTTTACAAATACGTGCATTTGTAACTGCCCCTTTTGGTTTATTAAACGATGCCCCGACTAATACTGACAATGTAGGCATTTTTCCGGTTGAAAGCGAAAACGATAATGAATTAATTGCCGGCTTTAATGATAAGCATTTAAATTTTAGGGTAGCCGTAATCTCTAAAGAAAACCAGGTATTTTTAGCTACTTGGGTACACACGCATAATATTGGTGGCAAAATTTATTTAAAGACAATTATGCCCTTGCATATTTTAATTTCACGCAATGCCTTAGTTCGTGTTAATAAAGCAAGTATAGACACGTAGCAAAAGCGTTGGATATTAAACGTATAGACTGGCAAGATACGCTTGTTATTCGGCATCAGGTTTTATGGCCAGATAAGAGTATAGAATTTTGCAAAGTTTTGGGTGATGAATCAGCCCAGCATTTTGGTGTATACATTGAAAACAAGCTCGTTAGTGTTGCTTCTTTATTTACAGAAAAGAAATATATACAGTTACGCAAGTTTGCTACCCTTGAAGCTTATCAAGGTAAAGGCATAGGTAGTGGCTTGCTTACTCATTTAATTGAATATGCTAAAACTCAAAACGCTAACTATTTTTGGTGTGATGCGCGCAAAGCTTCAAAAAGTTTTTATGTTCGATTTGGTATGTCTGTTGAAGGCGAAGCTTTTAGTAAATACGACGAACCTTATTATAAGATGCTTATAAACTTGTCTTAATGTTCTATTTTTTATTACGCTGTAAATTGTGAACGGTAACGTAAAGGGCTCAGCTGGTAATGCCGCTTAAAATGATGCCGTAGTAGTTCCGCTGAAATAAACCCGCTGACATCGGCTATTTGGTTAACGTTCAGTTTGGTTGTTTCTAATAACTCTCTTGCTAATGATAAGCGCTCCATCGTTAGCCATATTAGAGGGCTTTCACCTGTTGTTTCTTTAAAGCGCCGTAGCAATGTTCGTGATGACATAGACGCTTTTTTAGCCATACGTTCTATGGACCAGTTTTCATTTAAGCTTGCTCGTATTTCATCGAGCAATGGTGAGAAGAGGTCATTACTTTTTGGTGATGGACGCGGTACATATTGCGCTTGGCCACCTTCCCGGTGAGCCGGCAAGACTAAACGCCGGGCAACGGTATTGGCTACATTACTGCCAAAGTCTTTACGAACAATATGTAAACAGAGATCTATTCCGGCTGCTGAACCCGCTGATGTGAGTATGGAACCTTCATCTATATAGAGCACTTCTGGGTTCACTTTTATCTCGGGGTATTCGGCTTGTAGCTTCTTGGTATACTTCCAATGCGTTGTAGCCTGTTTACCATTTAATAAACCACAGGCAGCCGGCAAAAATACGCCTGAGCATATGGTTGCGATTCTCGCCCCATTATCTTGTGCTGTGAGCAAGGCCGCTTTAAGTTTATCTGTTACTTCGCCACTCCAACCCGGCACAATTATTAGTGAAGCTTGTGCCAACAACGCTAGGTCATTGTTTGCATTAATACTTACACCGCCTAAACCACTAATATCCCCCTGCTCAACGGCGATCACTTTATAGTCATACCATTGCTCAAACTCCGGCCGTGGCAAAGCAAATACCTCTAGGGCAATTGCATACTCAAACATGCATAAATTGTTATACGTCAGGATACAAACGAGTGGGTTTTGCTTATTATTCATCATATTGGCGTAATATTAACTTATATTGTCTTTTTCGCCAATTCTTTTCTATTTTTTGCTTTGCTATTGTACTCAACATAGATTCACCACCCAATAATATTAAAAATGAGGACCAGAAAATGAAAGATCAAAGCCTACTGAAAGCAATAGACGTGTATTTAGATGCTATTTACTACTGTGATGTAGACAAATTAGATAGTATTTTTCACCCCACTTCTAGTTTGTTTGATGCTGATGAAGACGCTATCTTTGTCGACCCTATTGCCAGTTTTCGCCAAGATGTAGCAACGCGGCCATCTCCAGCAAGCGTTGAGCAGAAACGCGAAGAAGAAATTATTCTAATTGATTTTTTATCTGCCAAAAGCGCCGTTGTAAAACTTAGACTACGCGCGCACGACAATATATTTGTTGATCACTTAAGCTTTGTTCTTAATGAACAGCGTGAATGGAAAATAGTTGCTAAAGTTTGGCATTTAGAGAGTGTTTCAAAAGCGGCATAAAGCAATATCATGGCAGGCTGTTGCTGCTGATATTTTTCTATATCTACAGCAACAGCCTTACTTAGCAGCGTTGTAAACAAACTTATGTAATTTGTACCGTATCAGCGCCGATATTATCAAGCACTATTGGGTAGTCTACCTGTTCATAATCCTGCATAGAACCCGGCCCTGAGAGGGTTTGCTTTTCTGCACGCCCTCCATGCTGAGCAAGCGTATATGTCGCATCGTTAGAGCCCATATTCGTTACTGTCAAACTACTTGCACCATGTTTCATTTTTAATTCATGGCCTGGGTGTACTGTTATTTTAGTCGACATAGTTAATCTCCTTATTTGAGTTATTACATCATTTTCTCAACCTAAATGGCTGTTCTTAATGATAGTAAACACAGCTATTAGCAAAAACTTGTGTGTATCTATGCTATGTACGGAGAATCTTATTAATTCAACGTCAATAGATAGCATAGATGAAGCCTTTCCTTTATCACACGCTACTGATAACCTTATATAAACTTGTGTAGTTTTAAGGGACCTTATGAATAAGCGCTCAAACTTATTATTAATACACGGCTTACTTGGCTCTTTAGATTTTTTCCAGCCTAATGAGCTTATGCCGAATATTAATGTTATGAGCCCTGATTTATTTGGTTATGGTGATGTTAAAACCAAAGCAAATTTATCACTACAAGACCAAGTTAATTTTATAAAGACATTCGTAGACGAAAACGGCAATGCACCTTTCTGGTTGCTAGGACATAGTGTTGGCGGAGCAATTGCCAACCTGTTTGCCTATCAATGCCCTGAGTTAGTACAAGGCATTATTAACGTAGAAGGAAATTTTACTCTTAAAGATGCTTTTTGGTGTCAGTCTATCGCCAAGAAAGATCCTGCTATATGGGAACTCGAATATAAAAATATTTCCAGCCAGCCTGAAAAGTGGCTAACAGAATCAAATATTGCTTTAAGCCCTCAACGTATCGCATGGGCACAAAATATATTGTCATATCAAAAAGCCGAAAACATTCAAGCTGTAGCAAAAGCGGTGGTTCATGAAACTGATTCTGAACATTATAAGACTATCGTTAACCATGTATCCGAAAGTAATATGCCGGTTTATTTACTTGCGGGTGAACGGTCGGTAAATAGTTGGGACGTACCCAAACGCGTAAGAAAAACTGCTAAAGCGCTACATATTATCGATAATACCGGACATATGATGATGCTTGAAAAACCAGAAATTTTTTGCACATTGGTTGAAAAAATTATTCTCCATACCTAGGAACGTATATGTTTAGTACCGAGTTTTTTATAACGTCTTTGGTTGTGATACTTATACCCGGAACAGGCGTTATCTATACTGTTTCTATTGGTTTATTTCACGGTTCAAAAGCCAGTATATTTGCCGCATTGGGTTGTACACTTGGTATTACACCATCTTTACTTGCCTCTATTTTAGGCTTATCAGCCATTATGCATACTAGTGCCGTTTTTTTTCAAATAGTAAAATTTATTGGCGTTATATATTTATTATATTTAGCGTGGTCAATGTTTAAGAACAGCACAACATTAAAACTGCAAGAACAACATTACAAAGCCAATATGTTACTCATAAGTTTACGTGGATGTTTAATTAATATTTTAAACCCTAAGTTAAGCTTATTTTTCTTAGCTTTTTTACCGCAATTTATTTCTACTAATGTACAAAACCCTATTTTCAATATGTTAGTGTTAGGTTCTATATTTATGTTAATGACCTTATTTGTTTTCATTCTATACGGCTTACTTGCACACACCTCTCGTGTTTATATTTTTCAGTCATCAAGAATAATGACTTATATACAACGTGCTTTTGCTGTTAGTTTTGTTGCTTTAAGTGCCGAATTAGCTGTATCAGAAAATTAAACACCCCACTGGAGAAAGAATGAGTCAGCAATTAGAATTAAACAAAGAAAATGCGATTGCCTTTTACCGTACAGCCTATCTAGGTGAGCCATCTAAGGCTGTTGCAAACTATGTAGGGGATGAATATATACAACATAACCCTCTGGTTGGAAATGGTAAAAAGGCTTTTATTGAATACTTTGACAAAATGAATAAAGACTATCCAGATAAAGATATTGAGTTTATACGTGCTGTTGCACAGGGCGACCTAGTTGCTTTGCACACACATCAAACATGGCCAAGCAATGAAGAATATGTCACTATGGATTTTTTTCGCTTTGATGATAATGGAAAAATTGTTGAACACTGGGATGCTATGCAAGAAATACCGAGTGAAACAAAAAATGGTAATTTAATGTATTAAAATATTATTATGCATATACCTAATAAATTTAAACAAGACGATGCCAAACTATTAGAAGATATTATTAGACAGTATTCGTTTGCAACGCTAATTACGCAGTCTAAAATGGGCTTAGAAGCTAACCATATTCCGTTTTTTTTACATCAGGAAAAAGGTAAAAACATTTTGCAGGGGCATATTGCTAAGGCTAATCCGCTTTGGAAAAATGTAGATGATCAATCCGAGGTACTTATTACTTTTAATGGCCCGAATTATTATATATCACCCAATTACTACCCAACAAAAAAGGTACATGGCAAAGCTGTTCCTACTTGGAATTATATAAGCGTACACGTAAGGGGTAAAATGTCATATATCCATGATAATGACTGGAACCTAGCCATGCTGCATAACTTAAGTGATCAACATGAAGCTAAACACCTTAAACCATGGTCAGTATCAGATGCCCCTGAAGACTATATTCAAAAAATGATGACAGCCATTGTTGGCTTAGAAATCCATGTTTCATCCATCACCGGCCAATGGAAATTAAGTCAAAATCAACCCGACGAAAACAAACACGGCGCTATAAAAGGGTTATATGAAGAAAACGTTTATGAGGCTGAAAAAATGGCTGAGCTTATTAAAAAATACGCACTAGGCAATTATGATGAATAAATTTGAATTAGTTATCTTTGATTGCGACGGTGTTTTAGTTGATAGTGAGAAAATTGCAAATGAAGTATTTGCAAATATACTTAATGAAGAGTTTGACCTTTCATTAAACTTAGACGATATGTATAGAATGTTTGTTGGGCACTCATCTGCACAATGTATGAAAATTATAGAAGAAATGATAGGTAAGGTTCCACCTGCTCATATAGAACAACGTTATAAAGACGAAATTAATATAGCGCTAGCAACTTCTGTTATGCCCGTACAGGGCATTGAAAAAGCATTGAATGATTTGACCATACCGTTTGGTGTTGCATCAAGTGGTTCGCATGAAAAAATGCAAACTACATTAGGTAGAACAAATTTACTACCTTATTTTATGGGTAAGCTGCATAGTATTTTTGATGTTGAACGTGCAAAACCCTACCCTGATGTTTATTTATACGCGGCAAAACAATTGGGCAATGTTGCACCGTCTAAATGCTTAGTTATTGAAGATAGTGCTTTAGGCGTACAAGCCGGTGTTTCAGCGGGTATGACGGTGTTTGCTTATTGTGAATTAACAGATGAGAATAAACTACTTGGAGCAGGCGCACACCATACATTTAAAGACATGGGTAAATTAGCTGATGAGATTAATCGCTTTACCGCAAATACACAATAAAATATTATGAATATAAGGAAACGTTATTAACGCAAGTCATATAAGTTTTAACCCTTCTTATTCTAAGGAGGCACCGACATTCGAACAACTA
>JAHDBX010000022.1 GCA_020630145.1 Gammaproteobacteria bacterium
CTCAATATAACGTGCTGAATTGCCCAGTCTTGAACTGACTGTAATATCGTCCCAGGCAATAAAAATGTGTTTGTCATTCAGTGTAAGTTGTAGGCCAGCGCCCGCATTGTCTTCAAGACTAGCTTCAAGGCTCTGCGAGCTTGTTCCATCGTAAAATCGTCCTATAACCATACTGTATCAATCCTGTATTTAGGCTGTAATTTAAATGCCTAAATCAATATCTAGTGCATCGCCAAACTGTTCACCTAATTCTTCAGCTAGCACGCTGTCTTGTCCTGTTTCTTGTGCAATAAAGGTATGTAAATCACCATTGCTTAAGAAGGTAGTATGCGCTGCACGATACTTGGCAGAGCGAACTTTAGCCCAAGGAATAAATAAACCCAGCGTTAAAATAATGCCCAGCGTATTTAAAAAGTAGAGCTTTGCTAAGCCGCCAGTTGTCATATTGGCAGTAAAGGCATGCGAACTAATTCCCGCGTGATTATACGTTAGGTTGTAAATACGACTGTTTATAAAAGAGAATAGAAATAAATAAAAGAGTATTGACCCAATGGACAGTAATGGACTGAGCAGCATAGCTGTTGGACTGTTACCCAATAGCTTATATGCGAAATAACCTAAGGCTACTAAGGCTAATGTGATAGAAAGTATTGCAATATATACCTCATAAAATTTACCAGACTTTTCTAAGCTAAAGTTAAACTGGCTTTTTCCATAGAAATGGTTACTCACAATGTATTTTTTCATGCGGTATTGCACATATGGAAATAGTAAGTTTAAGGTAAATAATGAAAGTATTGGCAATACAACAAATACCATCGCCGATTCTTTAAAGCTTTGCCTGAAATTAAAGTGAATATTACGGTAACGGCTATTTTTAGCGTTAAACGCAAGTGCTTTCATGACAATCCATGGTGTAGCTAAAAACAAGAGCAGAAACAAAGCTATGCCTAATAAAGGCATAAATGAAGCAACAATATTGATTAAAAACAGAGCTGCTACAGCAATAGCGCGCCCTTTAAGAATTTGTATCGGTTTAGCCGTATATTCAAAAGAAGCATTATCTAGGAGAGTATTGCCATAGAAGTATTGTTTGTTGCGCACTTTAGCCCATGCTGAATAAATGCCCAAAGTAATAATGCTGAGTAAAATATTCACAATCCATATTTTAAAATATTCACCTCCGGCGCCGTTAAACGTGAAGGGTAAGGCTTTTTGCTTAGCTGTTTCTATATTCATAGTGTTATCTTTTCTTGGTTTGTTTTTGACAATAACATCCGTAAGGCTCAAGACTGCCTACATTTATCCATGTAGTCAATGTTTTGTAGGGCAAATCTTCTGCGGTTAATACAGATCGAATCGTTTATAATAGTCAGCCTTTTTTATATAAACACTATCAGTATATGTCATCTAGTAATGTAGCCGTACCTCAGCAAATGGACAAAACACGTGCTCTTGTGCAAGCACACTTAGCCAAGGTTGAACCTTCATCTTTATCACCTGTAGAAATTGCAGACTATAAAGCACAAATTCGTGCTTTGTTGATTAAAGAAGATGCGGTTCTTGTGGCCCATTATTACACTAACCCTTTAATTCAGTCCTTGGCTGAAGAAACCGGTGGTTTTGTCTCTGACTCGCTAGAAATGGCACGTTTTGGTAAAGAACACCCGGCCAAGACCTTGATCGTGGCTGGTGTGAAGTTTATGGGTGAAACAGCAAAAATTCTTACCCCAGAGAAACGCGTATTAATGCCCACACTAGAAGCGACCTGTTCTTTAGACATAGGTTGCCCTATAGATGAGTTCTCAGCCTTCTGCGATCAACATCCGGATCGTGAAGTGGTGGTTTATGCTAATACCTCTGCTGCTGTGAAAGCGCGTGCCGATTGGGTCGTAACATCCAGTATTGCTTTAGATGTTGTCGATCATATTGATAGTGAAGGCAAGGCGATGATTTGGGCGCCGGATAAGCACTTAGGCAACTACGTGCAGCAAAAAACCGGTGCTGATATTCTTCTATGGGATGGCGCGTGTATAGTGCATGAAGAGTTTAAGGCTAAAGGCATATTGGATTTAAAAGCCGTTTACCCCGAAGCGGTTGTATTGGCTCACCCAGAGTCACCAGCGTCAGTACTGGAGTTGGCTGATGAAATTGGTTCGACTTCACAGCTAATCAATGCCTCACAAAACCGTAAAGAAGATACTTTTATCGTGGCGACAGACCAAGGTATTTTCTACAAAATGCAACAACTCAGCCCAGCTAAAAAATTCTATATTGCCCCAACAGCAGGTTCGGGCGCAACGTGTCGAAGTTGTGCAAATTGCCCGTGGATGGCCATGAATGACCTAGAAAAAATCGTTAAAGCATTAACGGTTGGTGGTGATGAAGTGCATGTTGATCCTGTTTTGGGTAAACAAGCGATGAAACCTTTGCAACGTATGCTGGATTTTAGGAAGCTGGTCACAGATTAAACAGTTTGTCATACTGATTATTTGCACCGCATCACTATGTTGCTTTATTCTTAAACAAAATTAGAGCCTTGCCAAATAAAGCTTGATAAAACAACATAAAATCAGGCAAGGCCACATAATAACGATAAAACTTTCCTTCGACCGGGAGAAAAATGATGACAACACGTCTTTTGCAGCTATGCAGCTGCATTGTATTTATGGCTATTGCCCATGTCAGTGTGGCAGATAAGGCAAGTGACCAATTACGCACCAATTTATTTGACGAAATTGATAATCTATATGCCCTGACTCAAAAAGAACAAGCCAAATCGCTGTCGCCCAATACCTATGCTGCGGGATACAAAAACTATTTGGCCGCTCAAAATGATTATAAAAAGGGTAAAAAGCTCTCAAGCATAAAAAAACGCATTGCGAAGGCCAGGGGGCAATTTGAAAAAGCCCTGGAAACGAGTAGCTACGCAAAAATTACTTTTGCCGATACGCTTAAGGCAAGAGAGGATGCATTTAAAGCCAGTAGCGCAACCTATACTGCTAAAGAGTGGCAAAAAGCAGAGGGTATTTTTCGTAAAGCCACAAATAGTTTAGAGAAAGGTAGCTTAAAAAATGCGCAACGCTACGGAAAAGATGCAGAAAAAATCTACCGCAGTGCTGAGCTAGGCGCCATTAAAAATAACTCACTTAATGAAACGCGTGAGTTGCTTAAAAAGGCCGATAGTTTAAAAGTAAAAAAATATGCGCCATTAACACTCGCAAAAGCCAAGTCTTTACTCACACAAGCTGAACAAGCTTTAAATGAAAACCGTTATGATATTGATGAGCCGCGTAACTTGGTGCGCCAAGCACAGTATGAAGCTAATCATGGTATTTACCTGACAGGTATTATTAAAAAAGTACGCGCAGGTAAATTATCATATGAGCAAGTCATTCTCGACTATGAAAGACCTTTGTTAGCCATTGCTGGATCGGCAGATATTGTGGCAAATCTAGATAGTGGACATAAAGAAACAACAGCAGAGATTATTGAATATATAGAAAACTTGCAAAACACCTCTTCGCAATTAACGCAGGATGTAGCGGATATGGAAGCGAGTATGGCCAGCATGCAAAAAGAGCTGGGTAGCTTATCCAGCGAGCGCGTAGGCCTAAAGCAGATAGAACAACAACGCAAGCAGGCTGAGCGTATTGAAAGAATGTTTGGTCGTGATGAAGCGCAAGTTCTACGTAAAGGCAACAGTATTATTTTACGTTTAATAGGCCTTAATTTTGCCGTGAATAAGTCTGATTTAACAGGGAAAAACTTACCGTTATTGCGCAAAGTTGAAAAAGCGATAAACGTCTTTGATGCGGCCAGCCTTAATGTTGAAGGCCACACCGATTCTTTTGGTTCTGATCAGTCGAATTTAAAGCTATCGCAAGCACGCGCGCTATCTGTGCAGGACTTTATGCTAACTCGTATGGACCTAAAAAAAGTACAAATAAAGGCAGCTGGCTTTGGTGAGACGCGCCCACTAGCAAATAATGAGACTGTTGAAGGGCGCCAGAAGAATCGCCGTATCGACATCGTTATTGTGCCTCTCTAAATACCTAATAAGTCTCAATCTAAGGCGAGCCTGAGTATTCAGGTTCGCCACTGCCTTTTTAAGGTAGTCAAATGTACTTCAATTCACTTATTTCAGCCAATAAAACAATCTAGTTTCCCTTAAAAAGACCCTATTAAACAAAATTCCAGCTGAAACATAATAAAAAATCTATATTTTTCATAGTTTTAGCTTGTTTTTATCATGTTTTTGTTTAAGATTAAGGTTTAAGTGATATACAACCATAGGCTTAATAATGAAATTAGCTAAAAAGTGCCCTCTATTTATTATGTTGTTACTCAGTGCCATGCTTTGGAGCAATAGCTCGCATGCAAATAACTTCTATTGGGAGCTTAATGTGGGTAGTGGTACCTTTAAACCTGAAGTCGGTACCAGCGAAGATATAACCGTGATATCGGGCAGTTTTGGTGGTTTTATAACGCAGCTTTTTTCATATGAAATTCAGCTGGCTACCGGTTGGGAAGACCAAGGTGGCTTTGGTAATTCGTCTCAGGTTACACATGGTGCGGGTATGGTTGGTTTAAACATTGGTTCGCGTGACGCGCATGTTTTTCTGATGGGCGGTATTGGTCTTTTTGCAATTGATACTACAATTAATAATGTAGATGGTGACGGTTTAGCCATAGGCTTTGGCGTCAACTTGTATGCTAATGATCAGTCAGGTCTGACATTTGAAGTGCTAAATATCAATGATACAGATAATGGCGAGTACGGTATCTTATCCTTAGGATATAAGAAAAAGTTCTAGTGCGAGCGCACGAGGTTATAGTTATATGAAATTAATACAAAAAATACTTCTTGTTAGCGTAGTTGCTTTGGTGATGTTACTGCAGAGTTGCGTCTCTAATGGTGATGGCACAACGACAACGACAACGGCGAGTACCACTATGACGGTTACTGGCACAGGCGACGGCTTGGCTATTTCTGAAGCAAGTGACATTATTGTTGATGACGATAATATTAATTTAGACGGCGCTTTTTCAGTAAGAGTTGTGCAGAATGGAGCCCCATTATCGGGTGCGACAGTGTCTTTAACGATTACACCTGAGTTTTTTCGTAAAGGCTTTTACGTAGCGGGCACAGATTCTTACGCAAGAACAACAACCGTAACCTGTACTGCAGAAACACCAGGAAGCGACACCAATGGTAATGGTAATATTGATCCAGCAGGTTCAGCTGCTATTACATCGCATCCAAGCTTAACGCCAACAATATCAGGCTCAAATACCGTAGTAACAAATAGTGATGGTGAGGCGTACTTCTCTTTACGTTATAGTCGAGCTGTTGCTAACTGGGCAGGTTTTACTATTACTGCTACAACGACAGTAAATGGAGTCAGTATAGTAACGCCTAGAACAGGTTATGTGCCATCGCAGTTAGCTGCCGAAATAAACGATGTTACAACAGGCTTTGCTGGGCAAGTCAGTCCATTTGGTTCATCGGCTAGTTGTAGCGACGTATTGTAAGTTTTTGTCAGTAGTACTGTACTCCTTTCGGCGTTGCCCTTATGCAATGCGTGCAAGGTTAGCCCTTCGACTTTCGCAGCAAACGGTTGTGCTGCGTGAAATTCTCTTGAAAGATAAGCCTGCTGAGATGCTAAGTATCTCAGCAAAAGGCACTGTGCCTGTATTACAGCTAGGTTCCGGTTTGGTTATTGATGAAAGTATCGATATTGCTTATTGGGCTTTGCAGCAGAATGACCCAGAAGGCTATTTAGCCCTTGATAATGAGCAACGCAAACAAACGCAGTGTTTAGTTGCAAGCTGTGATGGTGATTTTAAGCATTGGCTAGACCGCTATAAATATGCTGACCGTTATCCTGAGCATCCTGCTGAATATTATCGCCAGCAGGCAGAAACATTTCTGTTTGAACTGGAAAAAAGGCTCCAAAAGCATAAATTTCTACTATCTAATCGAGCTGCTTTGGCAGATATTGCTATCTTTCCGTTTATACGCCAGTTTGCATTGGTAGATAAAGCCTGGTTTGATCAAATTCCTCATGAAAAATTACGTGCTTGGTTAGCTTATTACCTGGAAAGCGAGCTATTTAATAGCATTATGGTTAAGGTCGCTACTTGGTCAGCTGAGCAAAAGCCCATATACCTATAAAAGCCTGAATTGAATCTGGTAAAATACGGCTTTTTAAAGTCAGTTCTAATAAAGGTAGTGAATAATGGCTGGTCATAGTAAATGGGCAAATATTCAGCATCGTAAAGGTGCACAAGATAAGAAACGTGCAAAAATCTTTACGCGTTTAATTAAAGAAATCACCGTTGCAGCCCGTATGGGTGGTTCTGACCCAAGTAGCAACCCTCGTTTGCGTTTAGCTATGGATAAAGGCTTTGGCGCTAATATGCCCAAAGATAATATTGAACGTGCAGTCAAGCGTGGTGCTGGTGAATTAGAAGGCGTTGACTATATTGAAATGCGTTATGAAGGTTATGGCCCAGCTGGTGTAGCAATAATGGTTGACTGCTTAACCGATAATAAAAATCGCGCGGTAGCAGAAGTACGGCATGCTTTTTCAAAGTGTGGTGGCAGTATGGGTGCTGATGGCTCAGTATCCTATTTGTTTAGCAAAGTGGGGATGATCAGTTATCCAGCAGATACTGATGAAGATGCATTGATGGAAGCGGCCTTAGAAGCCGGTGCAGATGACGTTGTAACGAATGATGATGGCTCGATGGATGTACTCATTAGCCCTGAAGACTTTGTCGATGTAAAAACCGCTATTTTTGCCGCAGGCTTTGAAACAGAACAAGCTGAGGTGACCATGAAAGCGTCTACAGAAGCTGAGCTGGATGCAAAAGATGCTGAGAAATTACTGAAATTGATAGATATGCTTGAAGACTTAGATGATACACAAGAAGTGTATAGCAATGCGTCGATTTCAGATGATGTTATGGCGCAACTAGCGTAGTAAATAGGAGCCTCTTGTTTCACATTACACTCGCATAATAGGTATTGACCCGGGGTCAGTGATTACTGGTTATGGCATCATTGATAGTGATGGTAAAAAATCCACTGTGGTTGATTATGCAGCGATACGTACTGGTAAAGGTTCGTTTACAGAGCGCTTAGCCGTAATTGCTGAAGAGCTGAGCATTGTTATTGAAAAGTGGCAGCCACAAGAAGCTGCTATTGAAGATGTCTTTCTTGGCAATAATGCTTCATCAGCATTAAAACTAGGTCAAGCGCGAGGCGTTGCTATTGCGGCTTGTAGCTTGCAAAAAATGCCGGTGGCTGAATATGCAACACGCCTCGTTAAACAAAATGTAGTAGGTACCGGTGGTGCAACAAAGTTGCAGGTGCAGCAAATGCTTGCGCATTTATTAAAAATAAAACAACCCTTACAAGCCGATGCAGCCGATGCTTTGGCCGTAGCAATGTGCCATGCGCATTGCATGCATTCACCGCTTAATATGCCCGTTACAAAAACAGCAAAACGTAGCATGCGTTTTAGTGAAGAAATATTACATCGACAAAATAAAAGGTCATTATGATTGGTCGTCTTCAAGGCAAGCTTATACTTAAACAACCGCCATCATTAGTTATTGATGTAAATGGTGTAGGTTATGATGTACAAGCGCCTATGTCTACAATATATGAGTTACCAGAAGTAGGACATATGAGTGCATTACTTATCCATACGCATGTACGGGAAGATGCATTCATTCTTTATGGTTTTATTAGTGCTGCTGAGCGTGATTTATTTCGTACTTTAATTAAAGTGTCTGGCGTCGGTGCAAAGATGGCTTTAACAATATTATCAGGTATTTCAGTTAATGCTTTTGCACAGTGTGTCGCACATGAAGATGTGACAACCTTGGTAAAACTGCCAGGCGTAGGTAAAAAAACAGCAGAGCGTTTGCTTGTTGAAATGAAAGACAAGCTTAAAGATGTTGCTACACATACTGGTGCAGATCTTATTACACAACAAAGTGATAACAAAAAATCAACAATTGAAGAAGCCGTTTCTGCTTTAATGGCCTTAGGTTATAAACCGCCTGAGGCAAGCCGTATGATAACGACTGTTGCGAAAGACGCTGATGATAAAAGTGTTGAGTCCTTAATTAAACAGGCTTTACAAGCCTCCGTGAAAAAATAATACCGTAAAACAATAGTGAATAATACGTATGCCTGAACTAGATCGCCTTATATCTGCTACTGATACCCATGATGATGATCCAGTTGATCGCGCAATACGTCCACAGCGGCTCGCTGATTACTTAGGGCAACCTAAAGTACATGAGCAAATGGAGATTTTCATACACGCAGCGCGTAAGCGAGAAGAGCCTCTTGATCACACACTTATTTTTGGACCACCGGGTTTGGGTAAAACGACCTTGGCTAATATTCTAGCCAATGAAATGGGTAGTGCTATTCGACATACTTCAGGGCCAGTACTGGAGCGTCCGGGTGATTTAGCAGCGCTGCTGACGAACCTTGATGCGAATGATGTATTGTTTGTTGATGAAATACACCGTTTAAGCCCAGTTGTAGAAGAAATTTTATATCCAGCTATGGAAGATTACCAATTAGATATTGTCATTGGCGAAGGCCCGGCTGCTAGGTCAGTAAAACTTGATTTGCCGCCTTTTACCTTGGTTGGCGCAACAACCCGCGCAGGTTTGTTAACATCACCATTGCGTGACCGTTTTGGTATTGTACAACGCTTAGAGTTTTACTCAGTTGATGAATTGACTGAAATTGTGAGTCGCTCAGCACGTTTGTTAAACGTGCCCGCTGATAGAGAAGGTGCCCGAGAAATTGCACGTCGTGCTCGAGGAACACCGCGTATTGCTAACCGTTTGTTACGCCGAGTAAGAGACTACGCAGAAGTAAAAGGGGATGGAAGCTTAAATAAAGATATCGCATCTGCGGCATTGGATATGCTAGATGTTGATTTACATGGCTTGGATCAGCTTGATCGCCGTTTATTAAAAACGATTATAGAAAAGTTTTCCGGTGGCCCTGTAGGCATAGAAAATTTGGCTGCGGCCATTGGCGAAGAATCCGGAACATTAGAAGATGTGGTTGAGCCTTTTTTAATTCAAGAGGGTTTAATTATGCGTACACCACGTGGCCGTATTGTTACATCGCATGCTTATACACATTTAGGTCTGAAGTTGCCAAAGCACCATGCTGAGGCAGCGGAGACTAAGGCATGAAAACCGCATTAGAAAAAACTATTTACTACGATGATACTGATGCAGGCGGTGTGGTTTATCACGCCAATTATTTACGCTATATGGATCATGCACGTAGTGAATTTATCAGTCAGTTAGGCTTTGACTTTCATGTGCTACAGGCACAGGAAAACATGTCATATGTGATTGCCAATATTGATATAAATTATCGCAAACCTTGTCGCTTAGGCGATAAAATTTCTGTAACAGCAGAAATAAAACGCACGGGCAAAACATCTATGCAATTTTATCAAACGGTCATGCTAGCAAATGAACTCTGTGTCGATGCGGATGTCACTGTAGTTATAGTCAGTTTAGAAACCATGAAACCAACGAAAATACCAAGCGCTATAGAAAGCGCAATACAAGGGGCTTTATAATATGCAAACGAATATGTCCATTATCAGTTTAATTACCGAAGCAAGTGTCGTTGTGCAGCTTGTTATGGCCTTACTCTTTCTGGCATCCTTTATTTCATGGATTTTTATCGTCCAGAAGCACTTTATTTTAAATCGTGCAATTAGCCGGGCAGATAAGTTTGAGGACGCATTTTGGTCAGGCGGCAATTTGCGTGAGCTATATGTCAAAGTGAAAGAAGACAATAGTAAAGGCGGCATGGCCAGAATTTTTGAAGCCGGTTTTAAAGAATACTTACGTCAATCTAAGAACCCTAAAACAAACCCGGATCGTTTATTTGAAAGTACGCAACGACAAATGCGTATAGGCTTGTCTCGTGAAATAGATGCGCTAGAAACGAATCTAAATTTTTTAGCAACAGTAGGTTCTACTAGTCCTTATGTCGGCTTGTTTGGTACGGTATGGGGAATTATGAATTCATTCCGTGCTTTAGGCGATGTGCAACAAGCGACTTTAAGTATGGTTGCACCGGGTATTGCTGAAGCTTTGGTGGCAACTGCAATGGGTTTGTTTGCTGCTATTCCGGCTGTTATTGCCTATAACCGTTTTTCGGGTAAGTTAGACAGACTCATTAATCGTTATGGTACTTTCCTCGAAGAATTTTCAACCTTAATACAGCGACAAATTCAAGCATCATCTGCACAAGCTGATAACACTAACCATGTTGATTAATTATGCAAAATGAACCTTTACAATATCGCCGGCGTAAATTAATGGCCGACATTAATGTCGTACCTTACATTGACGTTATGTTAGTACTGCTTATTATCTTTATGGTAACTGCACCTTTGTTGCAACAAGGTATTAAAGTAGACTTGCCTAAAACGACGAGTAAACCCTTGCCCGCAATTAGTGAAGAGCCAATAATTGTATCAGTAGATGCTAAAGGCTTGTACTACTTGAATTTAGCAGAAGATAGTGAAAAACCTATTAGCCTAAAACAAGTAGAAAAGACCGTTAATATAGTGCTACGAAAAAAACCTGACCTACCTGTACTTGTTCGCGGTGATAGAAAAGTAGATTATGGTTTGGTCGTTAATGCAATGAGCGTGTTGCAGCGGGCCGGCGCACCTAACGTAGGTTTAATTACTGATTTAGATCAATAGATATGGCTGCGCCCAATATACAACAAACCATCAATAAATCGACCTTTAGTATACCGGTTATTGTTTCTTTGGTTTTGCATATTGGTATTGTGTATTTTATTACACTTAATATTGATTGGTCATCTGAAAAAGACTTACCCCCAAATCCTATACAAGCCTTCGTTGTTAAAGATTATAAGGTTGCATCAAAAAGTGTACCCAAGCAAAAAACCAAAGCTGAATTAGAAGCTGAAGCCATTAAAGTACGTGATGCTGCGGTAGAACGACGCAAAGAAGAGCAACGAATCGCTGATGAACAAGAGCGTATTCGTTTAAATAAAGAAAAACAGGCAGAAGAAGAAAGGCAGCAATTAGAAAAACAAAAACAAGAAAAGCTTGCTGAAGAAAGGGCTAAGGCAGAGAAAATCGAGCAAGAGCGTTTAGAGAAAGAACGTCAGGAACAATTAGAAAAAGAAAAAGCTGAAGAAGCGCGTTTGTTAGAAGAAGCGCTTAAGGCGGAAGCTGCTGAGTTAGAAAACAGACGTCGTGACGAGCTAAACAATGAATTAACAGCTGAGCAAAGTCGTTTAGCGCAATTGAATGCTGAATATAAGTTTACAATAAAAGATAAAATAAGCCGTAATTGGAATAAACCCATAACAACACAAGATAGTTATCAATGTAGTGTGCTAGTTAAGCAGATTCCAGGCGGAGAAATTGTTAATATACAAGTGAAAAGTTGCAATGGTGATGCTGTATTTAAGCGGTCAGTAGAAAATGCATTACG